>JAHDVN010000285.1:3706-4621 GCA_023384635.1 Thermoanaerobaculia bacterium | reverse complement strand
GACACCGCCGGCATGATCGCCGGCTTCGAGCAGCTGGCGCGCGAGATCGCGGCCGCCATCACCCCGCCGGCGCGGCACGAGGAGGCCGAGGAGAGCAAGATCGCGATGTTCTGCGACCTCGAGAACGTCGCCCTCGGCGTGCGCGACTCGGAGGTCAAGAAGTTCGACATCGAGCTCGTGCTCGAGCGCCTGCTCGAGAAGGGGAAGATCATCGTCAAGCGCGCCTACGCCGACTGGGAGCGCTACAGCGAGTTCAAGAAGGCGTTCCACGAGGCGGCGATCGAGCTCATCGACATCCCGCAGCGCTACTACTCGGGCAAGAACAGCGCCGACATCAAGATGGTCGTCGACGCCATGGACCTCTGCTACGCCAAGGAGCACCTCGACACCTTCGTGCTGGTGTCGGGGGACTCCGACTTCTCGCCGCTGGTCTCCAAGCTCAAGGAGAACAACAAGACGGTCATCGGCATCGGCATGAAGAACTCCTCCTCGGCGCTGCTGGTCGACAACTGCGACGAGTTCCTCTACTACGAGGACCTCTGGCGCTCGCAGCAGGCGGCGCCGCAGCTCGACGGGTTGCCGAAGAAGAAGGCCGAGGCGTTCGCGCTGCTCACCGACTCGATCCTCGCCCTCATGCGCGAGAACAAGCCGGTGCTCTGGGGCTCGATGATCAAGGAGACGATGAAGCGCAAGAAGCCCTCCTTCAACGAGGGCTACTACGGCTATTCCACCTTCTCCGACCTGCTCGAGGACGCCGAGCGCGCCAACATCCTCAAGCTGCGCAAGGACCGGCGCGCCGGCACCTACGTGGTCGAGGGCTTCGCCAAGAGCAAGTGAGAGGCGGGCGGGCGCCGGGGGGGCCCCGCCGCCCCCCCCCCGGCCCCCCAGACCGCACACCAGCACCACGAAGAACCG
>JAHDVN010000285.1:0-3696 GCA_023384635.1 Thermoanaerobaculia bacterium | reverse complement strand
CGGCACCCAGGGGGGGCCGGGCTGACCCCAACAGCTGGGGCGGGGGGGGGGGCGGCGGGGGGCCCCCCCCCCCCCGCCCCGGAGCCTCACTTCCCGAGCAGCTGCTCCTCGAAGAAGCGCAGCTGGTGGCCGAGCTGCACCACCTGGCTGGCGCGCCGGGCGGCGCCGTGCCCCTCGCCCTCGAGCAGGATGAGGCGGGAGTCGAGACCGCGCCCGGAGAGCTGCTCCTGGATCTGGATCGACTCGCCGGCCGGCACGCGCGGGTCGTCCACTCCCTGGATCAGGAGGAGCGGCCCCTTCACGCGTTCGAGGTAGGTCACGGGCGAGAGCTTGGCGAGCGCCTCGGCGTCCTTCTCCAGGTCGCCGTACTCGCTCGCCCGCAGCATCCGCCGGTAGGGGGCCGTGTTGGCGAGGAAGCTGCGCAGGTCGCTCATCCCCACGATCGAGACCCCGGCGTCGTAGGCGCCGGCGAACATCGTCATCGCGACCAGCGTCGAGTAGCCGCCGTAGCTGCCGCCGGTGACACCGAGGCGCGGCTCCCTGCCGCTGCGCGCGAAGCGCTGGCGCAGGTGCAGCGCGCAGTCCTCGATGTCGGTGATCACGTCGAGCCGCTTCGCTCCGTCGTCGGCGGCGAGCCAGCTCTTGCCGTAGCCGTCCGAGCCGCGCACGTTCGGCTGCACGAAGACGAAGCCCGACTCGACGAAGAGCTGGGCGCGCGGCGAGAAGCCCGGCATCGCCTGCCCCTCCGGACCGCCGTGGAACTCGACCACGATCGGACAGGGCTCGCCCTCGCGCCGCTCCGGCTCGCAGCCCTCGGGATAGCGGACGAACATCGGGATCGCCGCGCCGTCGCGCGCCGGATAGGTCTCGAGGCGCGGCGCGACGAACCGCGAGAGGTCCGCCTCGGGCACGGTCGGCAACGTCCACTGCGCGAGCGCCCCGGTCTGCCAGTCGTAGACGTAGCTCGTCGTGGGGGCCTTGGCGGTGCCGACGCCGAGGATGAGGAAGCGCCCGTCCGGGGTCGCCGAGCCGCCGAAGACGCTCTCCGCCTCCGGGAAGGCGGGCAGCGCGAGCGGATCGAAGGTGCGCGCGTCGCGCGCCTCGAGGCGCAGGTAGCCGCCGTCGTTGTACTGCACGTAGACGCGCCGCCGGGCCTCGTCGATGCCGAAGCCCGCGACGTCGTATGCCACCTCGCCGGTGACCGGACGGAAGCCGCCGTCGCGCGTCCAGCGATAGAGGCGCCGGAAGTCGCCGAAGCGGTTGGTGCGCACCAGGATCTCGCCGCTCGCCGCGCCGTAGGCGACGTCGTACTCCTCCCGCTCCCCCACGCCGAGGAGCGGCTCGAGCAGCCGCCCGGCCGAGGTCCACTCGTAGATCTCGCGCGAGAGGGCGCCGGTGAGCCTGGCGAGGAGCAGACGCACGCCCCCCTCCTCCTCGCGGTGGTCGGCCACGAACCAGAGGCCGGGCTCGCCGACCAGCAGCTCCCTGGCGCCGGTGGCGATCTCATAGCGGTAGATCGCGTAGCTCGTCGGCTCGCGGTCGTTGGCCGTGAAGTAGAGGAAGCGCGAGTCGGAGCTCACGAAGGCGAGCCGGGTCTGGACTTTCGGCGCGTGCTGCACGACGGTGAGCGGCCCGCCCTCGATCGGCTGCAGGTAGATCCCGGGATCCTCCTGCCCGCCGCGGTCGCGCGAGAGCACCAGCGTCCTGCCGTCCGGGGTGATGGCCGCCAGGCCGGTGCGGTCCTCGCCCCCGGTCAGCTGCACCGGGAAGGAGCGCGGGCCGTCGAGGCGCCAGACCTGCGGCGTGCCGGTGATCGCCCAGCCGAACACCAGCCGCTGCCCGTCGGGGGTGAGCTGGCCGAGGCCCGCCGAGCGCAGGTCGAGCGCGAGCTGGATGCGGCGGCTCGTCTCGGGGGCGAGCGGCGGCGGCGCGTACTTCGCGAGCACCTCGCGCGAGACGCTGTCGGCACCGTGGCCGCGGTAGCCGCCCTCCTGGGCGGCGAGCGGCAGGGCCGCGAGGACGAGACAGACCAGGACGGCGGCGAGAAGGGGACGGCGCGACTCCATGGCTCTCCTTTCGTGCGGGAAACGGGCTCGCCCGCGGCGGCGCTACTATTGTCCGACGAAACCTCCAGGGAGGCGACCGGCATGGCGGGAAACAGGATCGTGGCGCACTTCGGCGACGGCCGGCTCCTCAAGGGCACGACCGCCGACTTCTTCCCGGCCCGCGACGTCTTCCATGTCGAGAGCACCGGGCCGGGAGTGCCGCCGGTCACGGTGCGCCTCGCCGACCTCAAGGCGCTCTTCTTCGTCAAGGAACTGGCCGGCAACCCGGGACACCGGAAGACGAACGCCTTCCCCGCGGACCGTCCGGTCCAGGGGCGCAAGCTGCGCGTGGTCTTCCGGGACGGCGAGGAGCTGGTCGGCACCACGCAGGGATACGCGCCCGGCCGGCCGGGGTTCTTTCTCGTCCCCGCCGACCCCGAGTCGAACAACGTCCGCTGCTACGTCGTCACCGCCGCCACCGAGCGGGTCGAGCTGCTCTGAGCGCCTCCGCTCACCCGCCGACGCCGGGCCAGCCCGCCACGGGGTCGGTCGAGCGGACGCGCCGGGCCCCGGCGGCGGCGAAACGGGCCAGCGCCGCCTCGGCCTCGCCGGTGAAGTCGGCGAGGAACGCCCCCGGGTGCGCCGGATCCGGCACCGCCACCGGCGACATGCAGTCCTCGAGCAGGACGATCCGCCCCGCTGCCGCCGGGTCGCGGCGCGCGGCCTCGGCGAGCAGGTCCTCGACCGTGGCCCGCACGCAGTGGCTCGAGGCCTGGCCGGCGACGAGCAGCAGGTCGGCCGCGAGCAGCCGCTCGAGGAGCGCCCGGTCGGGCGTGGCGAGCACGCCCCCGTCGTGGCGCTCGCAGACCTCGGGCGAGAGCGCCGAGTAGTGCTCGACCAGCGGGTGCTCCCCCTTGACCGCGAGCGGCACCGGCGCCCGCCGGGCGAAGGAGAAGAAGAGCCGCGCCTCCTCGATCACCCCGGCGAGGCCGTGCCCCGCGCTCCCCGCCAGGCAGTGCGGGGGCCAGAGGTAGAGCCGGTACTTGCCCCGCCGCTCGAGCTCGCGGCAGTAGTGGAGCGCCTGGCGCGCCAGCCAGTTGCGGTCGCCGTCGCCGAGCCAGTCGAGGTCGGAATCCGGACGCACCGCACCGCTCTCCACCTCCTCGGCCCGGATCTCCCGGTAGGGGGCGAGCGGCCGCCCCTCGCCGTCGGTCCAGAACGAGGAGAAGAAGATCTGGAACGGATGGTGGGTGTCGAGCGTGCAGGTGATCTCGGTGAGCCAGTCGAGATGGCGGTAGACGAAGCGCGCGAGCCGGTCGCAGTCCTCCACCGCGCCGCGCCCCGAGCGGCCGCCCACGAAGAGCGCCCCCCCGGGCAGGCAGAAGTCGCGCTGGGCGTCGATGACCAGCAGGTGGACGCGCGCGCCCGCGAGCGCGGCCGGCGGGATCGCGTGCTCCCGCCGCCAGGCCTCGGCCGCGGCCTGGAGCGCCGGCGCGTCGGCCCGGTGCTCCCAGGAGGCCGCGTGGGAGGGGTCGTAGAAGGGCGGCAAGGGCAGCTCGCGCCGCGGAACGATCGGTTGGCCCATCGCGTTCCTCGCTCTCCTCAGGCCGGGATCGCCGGCCCGTCGCCGCGCCGGCCGAGCTCGTAGCGG
>JAHDVN010000284.1 GCA_023384635.1 Thermoanaerobaculia bacterium | reverse complement strand
ACGAGCGAGCGTTCGGACATCCAGACCCGGCTGCCGTCGGTGAACGCCAGCTCGGCCGAGGAGCGCTCCCCCGTCCGCACGCCGTCGCGGCTCACCAGCAGGTCGCCGAGCACGGCGCTCGTCCAGTCGCGCGGCAGCTGCCGGGCGTCGACCTCGCGCGCCCGCCGGCTCAGCTGCGCCGCCGGCCGCGAGCGCTCGGGCTCGATCAGCACCTGCAGCCGCTCGCCGGGACGCAGCAGGTTCGGGTCGCGGACCCCGGGGTTGAGCGCCCAGTTCTCGCGCCAGCGCGCGGGGCTGCCGAGGTAGAAGGCGGTGATCCCCTCGAGCGTGTCCCCCGGCCGCACGACGTGCCAGCCGCGCCCGGGAGCGAGCAGCTCGCCGGCCGCCCCGGCGGCGACGGTGGGGAGGAGTGCGAGGGCGAGAAGGAGGTGCGCGGCTCTTTTCACGGCCCGTTCCTTCCTTTCGAGGAGTGGTTGCCCCGCTATGATACGACTGCTCATCGCAACGAGGAGCCCGGAGCCGAGCCACCCCGGTGCCGGGCGCCGCGAGAGAGGGGGCGAGCGCGTGGGGGAAGACCGGGACGCCGCGGCGACCGGGACCCGCTGGTTCCTCGAGGGGTTCGACCCGGGCACGCACCGCCACTGGCGGGTGCCGGTCGCGACCTCGCCGTTCCGCATCGGGCGCCGTCCCGGCTCCGAGATGCAGATCGTCTCGCCGCCCGTCTCGCTCGAGCACGCCGAGCTCCGCGCCACCCCGGACGGCCTCGAGCTCTGCGACCTGGGCAGCACCAACGGCACTTTCGTCAACGGCCGCCGGATCGTGGGCACCGTGGCGCTGGCCGAGAACGACATCGTCCGGTTCGCCGACAGCGAGTTCCGGCTCGGCGCGCTCTCGGAGGCCGGCGTCCCCGGCGGGCTCCATTCCCAGACGACGCCGATCGCCCGCCCGACCGCCGGCTTCCTCGAGAGCACCGCCCGGCTGCGCGAGCTGCTCGCGACCGGCGCCGCCACGGCGCTCTTCCAGCCGATCGTCGAGCTGCCGGGAGGGCGGGTGATCGGCCACGAGGCGCTCGGGCGGGGCGCGCTGCCGGGCTTCCTCTCCTCCCCTGCGGACCTCTTCGACCTCGCCGCCGCGGTGGGGCTCGGCGCGCGCCTTTCCGCGCTCTTCCGCGAGCGCGCTCTGGCGAGCGCGCCCCTCGCGGAAGGCGAGCTGCTCTTCCTCAACAGCCACGCCTCGGAGCTCGGGGACAGCCGTCTCCTGCGCGACCTCGACCTGCTCCGCGAGCGCCGGCCGGAGCTGCGCCTGGTGCTCGAGGTCAGCGAGCACTTCGGCGCCACCCCGGCGGCACTGCGCCAGCTGCGGCGCGAGCTCGCCGAGATCGGGGTCATGGTCGCCTACGACGACTTCGGCGCCGGCCTCGCGCGCCTCAACGAGCTCGCCGAGGCGCCGCCGGACTTCCTCAAGGTCGACGGCAGCCTGATCCGCGGCCTCGCGGGCGACAGCGCCTCGAAGCGGGCCCTCGTGGGCGCGCTGGTGGGCGCCGCCGGCGAGCTCGGCATGCGGACCGTCGCCGAAGGGGTCGAGACGCGGGAGGAGGCCGGGGCCTGCGCGGAGCTCGGCTTCACCCACGCGCAGGGGTTCCACTTCGGGCACCCCGTCGCCCGCCCGGCCGCCCTCCTGCCGACCGAGGAACGGCCCCGGTGACCGCCGCTCCCGGCGAGCGCCGGCGCGCTCGGGGACCGCGCTTCGGTCTGTTGCCGCGCATCGGGCTGGCACTGGCCGCCGTCGGTCTGTTGCCGCTCGCCTTCGCGGTGGCATGGCTCTCCTCGATCAACCGCGAGGCGATGGAGGACCAGGTGCTGCGCTCGCACACGGTGGCGGCGCGGGCTACCGCCGCGCGCCTCGAGGCGTTCCTCGGCGAGCACGCCGCGCTCGCGGCGGCGGTGGCGGCGAGCGCCACGGAGGTGGATCCCGCTTCGCTCGCCGCCGGCGAGCGGCTCACCGCGAGCCTCCGGGGCTATGCCGACCGGGGGGTGCTCGTCGTCGCCCTGGTCACGACGCGCGGCGAGGAGGTGATGCGCGCCCAACTGCGGAGCGACGAGGCCCGCGCCGCGGCGGCCGCCACCGCCGGCCACCCGCCCGACGGGCGACCCGCCATCCTCGAGGGACCGGCGGGGGCGCTGCTCGTCCTCGACGCTCCGGTGACCGGCGGGGTCGTGGCCCGTATCGTCGCCGACGCCGGCGACCTCGACGAGCTGCTGCGCCCCGCCGAGCTCGGCGAGGAGGCGGAGCTGGTGCTCGTCTCCCCGGCTCGGCGCCGCCTCGCCGGCTCGCGGGTGCCGCTCGACGAGTGGCCACCGGAGCTCGTCGAGGCCGCCCTCTCGGGCCAGGTGCGCGGCGCGAAACGGCGCGCCCCGGCGCCGGGCGGCGGCACCTTCCTCGGTGCCTTCGCCCCGGTCGGCGAAAGCGGCTGGGCGGTCCTCTCCCGCCAGCCGACGGCGGTGGCCGAGGCAGCGGCGCTGCGCATGCGGCGCGGCGCGGCCTGGGTAGCGGCGGCCGCCGTGGCGCTGATCGGGCTCCTCGCGGCCCTCTCCTGGGGGACACTGGTGCGGCCGCTGCGCCGCCTGCACGCGGCGCAGCGCGGCCTCGCCGGCCTCTTCTCGCGGAGCCCCGAGGGGGGCGACGAGATCCGCCAGCTCGAGTGGAGCTTCGCCGCTCTCGAGCAGAGCCTGCGCGACCGGGACCGCACGGCGCAGGTCTTCCTCGGCCGCTACCAGGTGCTCGGGGTGCTCGGCACGGGCGGCATGGGGACGGTTTTCCGCGGCTGGGATCCCAAGCTCGAGCGGCCGGTGGCGCTCAAGACGGTGCGCCTGGGCGACGAGTTCGGCGAGGCCGAGCGCGCGCGGCTCGCCGAGCGGCTGCTGCGCGAAGCGGTGACCGTCGCCCGTTTCCACCATCCCCACATCGTGGCGGTCCACGACGCCGCCGAGGCACCCGGCGGCGCCTTCGTGGCGATGGAGCTGGTCGAGGGGCAGAGCCTCGAGCGCCTGCTCTGGGAGCAGGGGCGCCTCGCTCCGGCGCACGCGATCCCGCTCGGAGTCGCGGTCGCCCGCGCGCTCGCCGCCGCCCATGCCCACGACATCGTGCACCGCGACATCAATCCGGCCAACGTCCTGCTCGGCAAGGACGGCGCGATCAAGGTGGTCGACTTCGGCATCGCGAAGTCGATCGCCGAGGCGATCCGCCCGGACGGCGAGCAGGTCCTCGGCACCCCCGGCTACATCGCCCCCGAGCTCTCGCGCGGCGGCCCGGTGGGCCCTTCCGCCGATCTCTTCGCGCTCGGCGTGCTGCTCTTCGCCTGCCTTGCCGGCGACCTGCCCGCCTTCGGCCGGGAGGGCGAGCCGCCGCACCAGGTGCCGAGCCTGTCTCCCCTGCCCGCCGACGCCGAGGAGCTCCTGCTCGACCTGCTGGCGAGCGACCTCGCCCGCCGCCCCAGGAGCGCGCAAGAAGTCGCCGACCGCCTCGACGCCCTCGCCCGCCGCGAGGGCTGGAGCTGGCAACTCCCCACGCAGCGCCGCTCCGCCCCACCCCCCGCCGCCAGCGTCCTCGCCCCCACCCGCTGGCTGCCGACCGGGCGCAGCTAAGGTGCGCTAAGGTGCCAGGCGATCTGTAGAAGACACCCCCGCATCGAGGTGCTTCGCGGTGTTCGCGGTGCCGGCGTTCGCGGTGCCAGGCGACTTGCGACAGGTTCAAGCGGTCGATGGCGTCCATGAGGGCATGCCACGCCGACTCCGCTACGTGCCCCCCGGGGGCGCCCTCGTCGAGGTGACCTGCCGCACCCTCCAGGCCCGCCTCCTCCTGCGCCCCTCGCCCCTCCTGCGCGAGATCACCCTCGGCATCCTCGGCCGCGCCCAGCGGCTGTCCGGGGTTGCCATCCACGCCTTCGTCTTCCTCGCCAACCACTACCACCTGCTCGTCTCCGTCTCCGACGCGGCCCAGCTCGCCAAGTTCGTCGGCTTCCTGAACTCCAATCTCGCCCGCGAGGTCGGACGGATCCACGAGTGGCAAGAGAGGCTCTGGGGGCGGCGCTACCAGGCGATCCTGGTGAGCGAAGAGGAGGAATCCCAGGTGGAGAGGCTCCTCTACCTCGCCCGGCAGGGCTGCAAGGAGGGGTTGGTCGCCGATCCCCTGGAGTGGCCCGGGGCGACGAGCTGGCAGGCCATGCTCGACGGACGCCCCCTCGAAGGGACCTGGTTCGACCGGACGGCGGAGGGCCTGGTGCGGAGGAAGGGGGTGGAGTTCGGGGCCCGGGAGTTCGCCAGTTCAGAGAGCGTGGTGCTCACTCCGCTTCCAGCCTGGGCGCACCTCGGGCCAGAGGTGCGACGGGAGCGGCTGCGGGAGCTCCTCGACCTGGTCCGGGCCGAGGCCCAGGCCATGCGGCAGGAGACCGGCCGCGAGCCACTGGGCCGGGAGGCGGCGATGAGGCAGGACCCGCACTGGTCACCAGCGCGGAGCAAGAAGGGCCCGGCGCCGCTGGTCCATGCGGCGAGCCGCGAAGTGCGAAGGGTCTACCAGGAGGCCTTCCGGCTCTTCACTGCCGCCTACCGGAGGGCCGCCGAGGC
>JAHDVN010000283.1 GCA_023384635.1 Thermoanaerobaculia bacterium | reverse complement strand
GTCGCGGTCCCCGCCCAACGTCCCGTAAACCGTGCCCGCGGTGCGCCCGGCCGCAAGGCCAAGCCTGCGGCGCGCTGCGCGCGGCCTTGCCGTCCGGGCTTCATTCACCCCGGGCTCCCACCGGTCCGTGTTGGACGGAAACCACAACCAAAGGAGAAAGCAGATGACCAGACAGACCGCAATCACCCTCTACGGCAACGTCGGCGGAGACCCGGAGACCCGCACCATTCCCGGCAAGCAGGTCACGAAGCAGTTCTACGACCCGATCATCGACGACATGGTCGAGCGCGAGTTCACCACCCCCGAACGCGAGGTCCGGACCTTCTCGATCGCCGTCAGCAAGAAGGACGCCGAGGGCAACGACGTCACCCGCTGGATCCGCTGCGACGACTGGAACCGCCTCTCCCGCCTGGTCGGCAAGGGCGACCGCGTGAAGGTCAAGGGTCACTTCCGCGAGCGCACCTACCAGAAGGACGGCGAGACCAAGACCGTGCGCGACTTCGTCGTCGAGGACCTGAAGGTCGAGCGGCGGAAGAAGCCGCCGGAGATCGCGTAGGACCCAGCTGGCCGAGCAGGGGCCGCCCTCGAGAGGGGGCGGCCCGATTCGGGCGCAGGTTCGGTGTCGGCACGAAATCCCTGCCCGAACGGGTGGCTCTCGCACTAACTGGAAGTTGCTTCAAGAGGGCTCGTCGCCCGACCCGAGAGGTGGTGCGCCGCGCCGGGGCACGTCGTAACGTACCGGTATGCGGCGGTTCCCGCTCAAGCTCGCGTGGCTGACGGCACTGGCCGCGTTGACGGTCGCCTGGATTCTCCCGTTCTGCGGTGACTGCGAGTCGTGCGCCTCTTCGTGTCCGGGGCGTGACGCTTGCCACGAGGCGTCAGCGCAGTTGGATGCACCCACATGCTGTGCGCCAGCTGGCCAACTGGCGACCTTCGACGCGACGACCCAGCTCGCGGCGAAGGTCGTGGCCCCCCTGCCCGAACTCACGACCGTCCTTCCGAGCGTCGACGGCCGCCCGCAATTTGGCCGCAGCTCGGCGTTTCGGGTTTCCCGCACGCTCGACCGCTGTACCCTCTTCTCCTCCTTCCTCATTTGATCCCGCAGCGGTAGCTGCCGTCGGCGGCTGAAGAGACCTCCACGTCGGAGGTTGCCGCTCGATTGCCGGCACGCGCTCGGTGCGCGCTCACGCGCCGCGCCCAGCACCCACGGGATCACGAGGGAGGTAGTTGATGCTGCGATTCAGCCTCGGTTCGATCGTCACTCTCGCGGCACTCGCCGCCGTTTCGGGAGGCTTGGTCTGGGCCGTCTCTTCCACCGGAGCGGTGCGCGGGCCGGTGGAGCACGAGATTCGCGTCGTCGCGCGGTCCTACGCCTTCGAGCCGCCGGTGATCCGGGCGCGCCGCGGCGATTCGCTTCGACTGCGGTTCGCTTCGACGGACGTGGTCCACGGCTTCTACCTCGAGGGCCACGACCTCGACGTCACGATCCCGCCATTGTCGCGGCGGGCCCTCGTCACGCGCGGTGGTCGGACGGAAGCGGCCGAGGAGGTCGCGCTCGTGCTGGAGCGCTCCGGCAAGTTCCGTTTCCGTTGCTCGAAGACGTGCGGCGCGATGCACCCGTTCATGCAGGGGGAGCTGATCGTGGGACCGAACCGCCTTCTCCTAGCCTCCACGATCTTGTCCGGTGCTCTCCTCGTCATCGGACTTGCCTGGGCGTTCATTGCGCCGGAGCGGAAAGGGCCGCGATGAGCGCCCACCCCGCAACGGATCGTGCCTCGCGCGGGCTCGACCTGCTCACGCGCTTTCCGCGACTGCGATGGCTCGTGCGGCGGCGGTGGTTTCCGCTTGCCCTCGCGCTTCCCTTGCTCGTGCTCGCCGTGCTGCTCTCCGCTGGCGCGCTCGTCGGCACTCCCGTCGGTAGCCGCAGCGGGCTCGTCGTCGGGGTCTGGATCCTCTGGTGGTTCCTGCTGATCGCCGTGCTGCTGCCGTTTGGCGCGCGGGCCTGGTGCGGGGTCTGCCCGGTTCCGGTGATCGGCGACTGGGTCCAGCGCCGGCGGCTGACGAGTGTCGCCGACGAGGACCCGCGCGTCGCCAAAGGGGCGCCCGGTAAGCTCGTTGGCCGCAACCGCTATTTCGGTCTCGCCTGGCGGTGGCCCCGTGCGCTCTCGAACCTGTGGCTTCAGAACCTGGGGTTCATGCTGCTCGCCACCTTCAGTGTCGTGCTGCTGACCAGCCCGCTCGCGAGCGCGGTCGCCGTTCTCGGCATGGTGCTCGCCGCAACCGGAATAGCGTGGACCTTCCGGCAGCGAACCTTCTGCCGTTTCCTCTGCCCGGTCGGCGGCTTCCTCGGCCTCTACTCGATGAGCTCGACGCTCGCCGTGCGCTCCAGGGACGAGAGCGTCTGCGCGGGGTGCCGGGACAAGAGCTGTCTCGCCGGCAGCGCCGGTGGCTGGGGTTGTCCGTGGCTCCAGTACCCGAGCCGGCTCGACCGGAACAACGCCTGCGGCTTCTGTCTCGAGTGTGTGAAGAGCTGCCCGCACGGCAACATGACGGTCTTTCTCCGCCGGCCCTTCGCCGAGCGTCACCTCCTCGGCTGGGACGAGGCGTTCAAGGCGTACCTCATGGTCGCCCTCGCAATCGCCTACTCGGTCACCTATCTCGGGCCATGGGGTGAGCTCAAAGCCGCGGCGAACATCGGCGAGGCGAGCGATTGGCGCGCTTTCGGCCTCTACGCCACCGGGCTCTGGGCTCTCGCCCTGGGTGTCGTGCCCGGCGCCTTCGTCGCCGCCGCCTGGAGCGGTCGGCGTCTCGCCCGAGCGCGCGTCGGCTTGCGCGATGCAGCACTCGCCTCGGCGAGCGCGCTCGTTCCCTTCGGTCTGCTCGTCTGGATCGCTTTCAGCGTGCCGTTGATCCTGGCCAACGGCAGCTACGTGCTGAGTGCCATGTCGGATCCCTTCGGCTGGGGCTGGGACCTGTTCGGTGGCGCCGACGTGCCCTGGAGCCCACTGCGACCGCATTGGACCCCTTGGCTCCAGGCCGGCTTCGTCCTGGTCGGCCAGGGTGCCGGACTGCGATCGGGCTGGCTGACGCTCCGGGATCTCGTGGGCGATCGCCGGGGAGCCGCGATCGCGTTCGCACCGTCGGCCTTGCTGGTGACGGTGATCGCTCACTTGTTGCTCCTGCTCTACGCGGGGTGATGCGATGAAGGCGTCTCTTGTCGAGAAATCCGCAGTCGCGACTCTTGCCGCGGCGCTCGTCGTGGCCGTGGCAGTCCCACTGCGCATCGAGGCCTGGCGGCGCGAGGCCCGGGAGACCTCGGTCCGCACGCTGGAGCTCACCGGCCTGATGCGCCAGGGAGTCTGGACGGACGAACGCGTGACCGCTGCGAATTCCTGGCGCGGTAATTTTCGGCCCGCGCGCCCGGTGCTCGTCGTGGGAGAGCCGGTGAGGATTCGCCTCACGAGCGCCGACGTCGTCCACGCCATCTCGATCCCCGGCCTCGGCATCGCCCCGGTCGAGGTCTATCCCGGCCGCTACGTGGAGATCGTCGCCGTCCCGCGCGAAGTGGGGGCTTTCCCCTTCTATTGCACCACCGTTTGCGGCGATGCCCACTTCGCGATGCGCGGGGTCGTCCAGGTCGTCGAAGCACCGGGTGCCATCGCGACGCCGCCCCCGGAGCAGCCCGGTGGAGAGTACTGGCGCGCCGAGGCGCCCCGCGCGGATGCGGGGATGGTGGCGCGGGGAGCGTGGCTCTTCAGGCGACAGGGGTGTGTCACCTGCCACGGGGAGGAAGCGGGTGGGGGGGTCGCCAATCCCGGGGCGATGAACGCCAACGTACCGGCGCTCGCGGACCTCGCTCGCCGCACCTTTCTGTTCACGCCGTCCGACGCTGCGTCGCTCGTGCGAGCGCTCGAGCGAGGGCCCCTCGCGGCGCTCGAGGAGGCCCCGGAGATCCCGCTCTATGCCGCCGTGAAGAAGCAGTATCTCGCCACGCACCAGATCGTCGCCTCCGGGCGCAAGGCCGCGCCCATGGACCCTGCGAGCCCCCCTCCGCCGCTCGAGATGCCGGCCTGGGAGGCCCGCCTGACCGGCCGGGACATCGACTCCGTCCTCGCCTACCTGTTGACTCTGAGCCAGGCTCGCGCCGCGATCCCCGCGGCCGACCCGGGCTCGAGAACCGTCGAAGGAGTGAAACCATGAGATTCCAGAACGTTCCAGTTGTCGTAACCCTCGGCCTGAGCCTCGCTTTCGCCGCCTGCGCGCGCAGCGAGGGGGCCTCCCCGGCAGCCACGGCTTCCGAATCGTCGGCAAGTCACTCGCACGCCACCGACCGCGACCAGCAACCGCCGGCCCACGCCGGGCACGCCGCGACAGCCGTTGCCGTGTCGGCGCAGCCGACGACGAGCCGAGCTGTTTCGGCAGCGACCTCGGGCGCTTCGCTCCCCGCGTTTACCGGCACTCGTGAAGAGACCGCGCGCTTCATCGAGTACTACCGCACGATCGCGCTCACTCCCGAGCAGGAGCGCGTCAAGGTGGAGGCGCTCTCCGCCATTCCCGCCCCGTGCTGCGCCGAGAACCCGCTGTCGACCTGCTGCTGCCCCTGCAACATGGCGAAGGCGGCGTGG
>JAHDVN010000282.1 GCA_023384635.1 Thermoanaerobaculia bacterium | reverse complement strand
GATAGAGCGACGGCCTCCGGAGCCGTAGGTCAGAGGTTCGAATCCTCTCGGGCGCACCACGCAATCCCCCGCCAGCATTGGCCAGAACGGGCCACCCCGAAACAGCAGGCAGCAGGCAGGCATCCCCAGGGCTAATCTCGGGCCCGTGGGGCTGCAGGGGCGAGCCCCTTTTCAGGGGCACAGGGCCGGGCTGTGGGCCCGGTCACCCCCTTTTTCGGGTGGCGACTTCCGTTGACTCGAAACCGGCGACCGCGCAGGCGCCCCGTAGAGCCCCGATCTCCCACCGGGCAGGGGAACGGGCGGGATAGAAAGAGATCGGCCGCCAGCGGCGAGCCGGCGGCCGGGGTTGGGCTGCAGAACAGACGGGCGGGGGCGTCCGGCGAGCTCTAGGCGCGGCTCGCGCCCCCGCCCGCCTCCGGCCTACGCGGCCGGCGGGTATGGCGCCTCCGGGCTCCCCAGCTCGCGCGCCACCCGACTGCGCCGAGCCGAAACGTCCAAGGCGCGGGCGATCTTCCGCTCCGGATCCCCGCCCCCGGCGGCGGCCTCGTGGATCTCGGCTTCGATCTGCTCGCACAGCTCCTGCCCTTGCACGATCAGCTCAGCGGCGGAGACGTCCTCGCTCGGGAGCGGCATCCGGTCGGCGAGCCCGACGGTCGCGGCTCGGGCGTCGGCATCCAGCTTTCGGCGGCTCGCCTCCCGGGCGACGGTTTCGAGGACGGCGGGCCAGCCCTCGGATGCGGCCAGCCGCGCCAGCTCGGGCAGCTCGGCGTCCGGGGCCGACGCCACTCGCGCATGCCAGTAGGTGCCGATGGTGGCGTTGGCGATGGGGTCGGCGTCGCGGAAGAGGTAGCGCGACCGGATCGCGGCGCGCGTGTAGTGTGCCCCCTGCCCGGCCAGCTCGCCGCCGATGGCGCGCAACCGGGCGATGGCGCCGGAGGCGGCGTTGACGAGCGTCTGGGCCAGCGCGGCGGCCTTGCGGTCGCGGGCTTCCTGCTTCAAGTCGGGGGACAGCGCGGCGACTTCGCCGAGCATCGCGGCGATGCCCTTCCGGGCGTTGGCGGCGATGGCTTCCGCCTCGTTCACCAGCTCCCGCAGCGCGCGGGCGGGCAGGCGGCGAGCCGGTAGGGCGCTCGGGTGGGTGAGGACGTTGGACATGGTGCTACTCCTCTGCCGGCCGGGCCGGCGGTTCGGGCTGGCGGTCGGCCAGCGGATCGGGTTCGGTTCTGCGAGTCGGCGAGTAGGGGGGGATCGAAGGGAGCGCCCTGCCGGAATCGAGGTCGCGGCGGTCGCGGGCGCTCAGGGGCGCGCCCTTCGCCCCAAGGAAGACGACGCGGCCGGGCGGATGGGAGCGCTCCAGCGCGACGATGCGGCGGCGGTGGGCTTCGCTCATCTGCCCTCCTGTGCGGCTTCCAGCGCGGCGACGCGCTTCTCCAGGTCGCCATCCGATACGAGCCTGGCCAGGATCTGCAGGACGTTGGCGAACTTGCTCAGCTCGTCTACCGCCATGCGCCCGGCCCTGGTCAGCCGGTAGAGCCGGGCCAGCTCCTGACGAATTGCGCCGATGGTGGCGAGCGAGCGCACCCGCCCGGTCAGGGGGGGCGGGGGTGGGGCGCCAAGCGTCGGGCCAGGCGTCCCGGGGGTGGGCTCGGGGTCGGATCGGATCGGGGCTGCGCGGGGCATCTAGGGGGCCTCCTTCGGGTAGTCGCCGCTCTCCCCGGCGGGATCGGTGTCGTCGTCGTCGCGGATCGGGCCGGCGAGCTCGGCGAGCCGTGGGGACTGCCAGCCGCACGCGCCGCACAGCAGCAGCTCGCCGCCCCCGCCCGGCCCCTGCCCGCATCCCGGGCACCATCCCCGCTGGGGGGTTCTGTCGGTTTCGTCAAGAAACCGGCCCCTTCCGCCGGGGAGGCGACTGACAAAGCCGCCGAAAGGGGGCGTTCCGGGGGTTCTGTCGGCTTTGTCAGTCGAGTGCTCTGCAGAACGGCCGAAACGGGCCTCGGTTCTGTCGGCTTTGTCAGTGGGGTGCTCGGTCGCGGGGCTCAGGAATCCGCGCCAGTCGGGCAGGGGAGACCGGCTCACCGGATCGCCTCCGGGTGGATGCGGACCACCCGCGACGGTCGCCCGACGGGCGGCTTCACCGTCTCGACTCGGGCGATCCCGTGCCGGGAGAGGACGGTCAGCGCGGCCGTCACCGCCTCCGGGGTCGTCAGGTCGCGCCACTGCGCGCGATGCAGCTCCCGCACGGTGTCCCCGTCATCTACAGCGCCGGCCCGGATGCGCGCCAGCAGAGCCCGCGCTGCCCGGAGGGCTGGGGTCTCGGAGGCGCCAAACGCCTTACGGGCGTGCTCCCCGAGAAAGCCGACCCAGGCAGCGGCCAGTCGGGCGGTATCGAGGGGCACGGGGCCGGGCTTGGAGTGGCCGGTGACGACGTTGACGACGTGGAAGACGAGCGCCACCCCAGCGAACAGCTTCGGGGCCTTGGCGAGCCAGCCGGCGAGCGCCGGGCTCGTCTCGGCGCGACTGGCGCCGATCACCTGGGGGAGCCAGCGGGCGAAGAACTCGCCGGCCTCGGGGGCGAGCCGCAGCGCGCGGAAGCGGCCGCGCTGCTCCTGAGCGCCGACGTCCAGCTCTGGACTGAGGAGCGATCCGACGAGCCGATCCACGGCGGCGACCGCCCTCCAGTCGGGGGCGCGGTCGATGTAGCGGAACTCCCGGGGGGCGGGGTAGACGAGCATCTGGAAGCGCTGCAGCAGGCCATCCGCCCCAGCGCCGGCTTCGTTCGCGCCAGTGACAAGCCGGCCCAGCGGCCCGGGCTGGATCGATCCGAGAACGGACAGGCAGACTCGCGGGACGAAGGTCGAGCCTCGGGCGATTCGGTCCACGGTGAACGCACCATGCCCAGACCACCCCTCCAGGAAGAACGCTCGCGCGCCCTGACGCCCCTCTCGCTCCAGGTCGCCGAGCCATCCGCTCAGCTCGTCTCGCTCGCACAGGATGCCGGCGGGGTTGGACACCAGCAGCTCCGCCAACTTCTCCGGAGTCGCATCGGAGGTCAAGAGCCGTGGCCCTCCGCCCTTCCACTCGGTCTCCAGGTCGCGCTTCCGGGCTCGGGCATCCGCCAGCCCGCCGGGGTCGGCGTTCTTCGTCGGCTGCGCCAGCTCTACGTCTACTTCGGCGATGGCGCGCTCCAGCTCCGGCCGGCGGATCTCTTCCCAGCGTAGCCGCCGCTCGCGGTCCGCCCTCCGGATCGGGTCAAGGCACTCGCGCATCAGCGGCGACTTCAGCGAGCCGGGGAGACCGATGGCGAGCCCCCAGAGGTTCGGGAACTCGTGCCAGGAATCGGCCGACTTCAGGAGAAGGGCGCATCGGGCCCCGATGGCGGCGCCGAGCCCGCAGAGAAGGGCGGCGGCGCCGTACTCCGCCGGCCCCCCTGACCGCTCGGCGGCATCCAGAACGAAGTCACCCAGGACTCCCGGCAGTAGCGCCGGGTCGAGATCGGGGGCTGTCCCCTCTGCCGGCGGCAGCTCGCGGACGAACGGCGCATTCCACTCGGGCAGGCAGCCCGGCTCGGGGTCGAGGTCCCCACTGTCGGCCAGCTCGGCGACGACGGCGGCGGCATCGATGGCGGTCATCGGCGAGCCCCCTTCCGGGCCGTCGCGGTCAGGATCTCCAGCAGGGCGGATTCGGCGGCGAGTGCCCACGGCGTCCAACGGGTCACCGGCTCGGCGGTCTCGACGTCGTGACAGAGCGCGGGATCGGCGGTAGAATCTTGGGCGTCCGAAGTGGCGCTCCCGGTGCTGACGAGGACACTGAGCCCGGCCGGCGAGCCGGGCTCTTCCCTTTTCTGGCGGTCAGGCCGCATCGCGCTCGGTCCCGTAGCCCGACGTGGAGCGGCGGCGGCGACTGGCGATGAACTCCTCCAGCGCGGCCGGCTGGTAGCGCACGGCGCGCCCCAGCTTGAGGTACTCCGGCCCGCAGCCGAGCACGCGCCACTTCTCCAGCGTCGCGCGCTGCAACCCCAGCCGCTCGGCGGCCTGCCGCTCGGTCAGCAGCGGCGCCGGCATCGTGGCGGTGGTCTCCTGCTTCTCGTCTCTCACTCGCTTCTCCTTTCGCCGCAGCGTGGGAACTTCAAAAAGCGAAAGCCCCGCCCTCCATGTAGGAGAGCGGGGCCCCGTTGGTGGTCACCCGCGACTTCGCGCCTATGGTGCCGGACGGGCGCGGACCTGTCAAGCTGCGTCTCACTTCGCCTCTTCACTTCGCGCGCGAAGTAGCCCGCCGATCTCACGCGCAGCGCCGCTCTCTTCTGCGCCGAACGCGGCGACGCGCTCGCGGACGGTGGCGGGGTTCCGGTCGCTCAGTTGCGCAGCGGCGGGGCGGATCAGGCTCGCCACGATCTCCTCCAGCTCTGCGGCCATCCACTCTTCACAGGTCAGCCGTTCGCCATCCGGAAGGGTCGCCACGGGCGGCGCGTCGGGTGCCGCAGCGCGGAGCTCTCGCGCCCATCGGTCGAGGTGGAAGGCGGTGTTCTCCAGCCCCAAGGCGACCCCGGCGGCGAAGTCGCACGCGGAGTGCAGGGCGGGGGGCCACGGGGCGCGGCCGGCTGGTAGGCTTCGCTTCGGGCTCGACATGGGCTT
>JAHDVN010000281.1 GCA_023384635.1 Thermoanaerobaculia bacterium | reverse complement strand
GCCGCCTCTCCGGGGGGCCACACCCCCGGGCCCGGGGCGGGGGCCGTGGGGGGGGGGGGGGCGGGGGGCGCGGGCGGGGCCCCCCCCCCCCGGTCGCGAATCCGCTCGTAGGCGGCCTGGCAGGCCGCGACGTAGCTCGGGGCCGCGGCCGTCGCCTCGCGCACCGCCGCCGCCCCCGCGGGGTCGCCCACGTCGTTCTCGATCCAGGCGGCGAGGCGCTCGAAGTGGACTCCGGGCAGGGAGTCGGCCTGCGGGAGCAGCACGAACTCCAGCTCGCCGAGGCTGCGCACGAAGCTCGGGATCACGCCCGTGGGCGGCCGGAGGTGGCCGACGGGGAAGCGCCGGGCGTGCGGCACGAGCGCCAGGATGCGGCGCGCGGTCGCGAGCTCCATCGGGGTCGCCCCGCTCATGACGAGCGCTCCTTCCCGAGGCGGCCGGCCGCTTCCAGCGCGGCGGCGACCTCGGCCAGGTCGAGGCCTTCGAGGGTCCGGCGGGTCGGCCAGCCGCTCTCGACGTCCCACCCCTCGAGCCGGTAGAAGGAGGTCTTGAACTCCTCGAACTTCTGCCGGTCGAGCGAGCGGCCCATCAGGTCGCGGTAGACCCACTTGCCCTGCTCGTCGCGGCAGGGCCACATGTAGAAGGGGAAGAGCTCCCCCTTCTCGAAGCGCGTCTCGTAGATGTACGGCGCGAAGTGGACCATGTCGCGGTGCCGGCCCTGGAGCGTCCAGATCGCGTTGTCCAGGTTCCAGATCCGGCGCCCGATCTCGATGCCGTCGTCGAACGTGAGCTGGTCGCCGGTCACCGCGTTCCAGAAGACGTGCTCGCCGGCGTCCTCCGAGGCGGTGGCGCCCCGGTTGTCGGGGGTGTTCGTGTTGTAGAAGTCGGGCCAGCGCAGGTCGCAGTAGAGCGCCGACTGCTTGTAGAAACGGGTGTAGTGCCGGTGCCAGCGGACGAGCTGCGCCACGTTCTCCGAGTACATGCTCTCGTCGCCGAAGTCGAGGGCCTCGGGACGGTTCTTCGCGTAGGGAGAGAGCTTCTCGGCGATGATCCCGACCAGCTCCTGCGCCTGGATGCGCATCGGCTGGGCGAAGGCGAACGCCGAGGTGATGTTCGTGAAGATGATGTTGAAGCAGTGCTCGCAGATGTCCCGGTCCCCGAGGATGCTGCCGTAGCCCCACTCCACCTCGGCGCGCGGGTCGTAGCCGTGCTCGGGCTGCCCCCAGTAGGAGAAGGCCATGTGCCCGGTGCGCAGGTCCTCCTCGCGCCCCCACTTGTGGGCGGCCTGCACCCAGCCCTCGGCCAGGTCGGCGCCGATGTCCTCGCGGCAGGAGAGGGCGTGCACCAGCTTCTCGGCGAACTCCAGCGTGCCGAACCGGTCCCAGGGGAGCGCGGAGGGGATCTTCCTGCCCGGCCCGAGCACCCCCTCCTCGACGAGGTGCTCGAGCCAGTGCAGGCCGGTGATCGCGAAGTAGGTGTTGAGCCCCTGGCGCTGCGCGGCGTCGGCGGCGCGCAGGTTGATCTCGACCAGCTCCGCGCCCGACCTCGCGACCCGCCGCGCGGGCGCGAAGTACCAGCTCGTCACCTGGCACTTGGTCTCGTGCCCGTAGCCGATGGCGTAGCGCGCGCGGCAGCCGCTGACGCATCCCTGGCAGGCCTGAGGGCGGAACTCGTCGTTGGGCGGGGGGACCATCGCCATCACCTTGGGCGGCTTGCCGAGCTTGGTCCAGCTCGCGAAGTCCGGCTGGGTGATGTCGGAGATGTACTTCTCCTGCGTCGCGGTGCGGGCCCGCAGCAGGGCGGTGGGATCCGCCACGGCGATCTCTCCGGTCCCGATCACGCTGATCGCCTTCAGGTTCTTCGCTCCCCAGACGCCCCCGAAGCCGGCCACCGCGGCGATGTTGCCCGCGTCGTGGACGAGGCCGCCGCCACAGGTCTGGTTCTCGCCCGCCGGCCCGATGGTCAGGATCGCCGGCTTCTGGGTGGTGCGGCCCTGGTCGGTCGCCGGGTCGAGCGCCTCCTCGGCGCTCTCGTTGAGGTTCCACCAGCCGGTCCGCAGGTCGCGCGGCGCGCCGACCAGCTCCCGGATCCGCTCCTGGGCGGTCTCGGTGTCCGTCCCCCAGAGGCCGGAGGCGTCGCGGAAGGCGACCTTCCGGTTGCGGATGTCGACCCAGACCGGGCTCGACGCGCGGCCCTCGATGACGATCGCGTCGAAGCCCGCGTGCCGGAGCATGGTCCCGAATCGGCCGCCGAAGCCCGAGCGGGTGTACCAGTGCACGGGGTAGGTGTTGAGGCCGACGCCCACCACCTCGCAGCGGCCCGCCGACGGCGCGAGGGTGCCGTTGAGCGGCGAGGCGGCGACGACGATCACGTTGGCCGGGTGGCGCCCGTCGGTGATCGTCTTGTCCGGGCAGAACTCCCAGAAGAGGGCGGAGCCGAGGCCGTGGCCGCCGCCCCAGGAGCGGTACTTCGCGGTGTCGATCTCGATCGCCCGCCGCGCGGTGAGGTCGAGCCGGAGGATCTTGCCTGCGTAGCCGTAGAGCGTCATCGGTCGGTCTCCTCCCGCGCGGTCACTTCGTGGTCATGCCCAGGCGCTTCCAGACCCAGTCCCGGAGGTTGACCTGGTACGAGCTGTCGGCGAGGTCCTGGCTCGGCATCTCCCGCGTGAAGGAGATGGCCCGCACGGGGCAGACGCGCACGCAGGCCTGCACGCCGCCCGGACCGCCCTTCGCGTCGAGGTAGGGGGTGTCGACGCAGAGGTCGCACTTCTGGGACTTGCGCTGCCCCTGGTCCCACTGCAGACGCGCGGGGGTGAAGGGGCAGGCCTGGATGCACATCCGGCAGCCGATGCAGAGCTCCGGGTCGACGCGGCGCACGTTGCCGTGCTCCGTGTCGACGTGGTTCGCGCCCGTCGGGCAGACCTCGACGCAGGGGGCGTTGCGGCACTGCCGGCACTGGGCGATGAACAGGTCGTCCGGCCAGTCGCCGAACGAGTCCTGCACGATCTGGATGCGCGACTTGGTGTACGACGCCGCCCCCGAGTGGGCCAGCGAGCAGGCCATCATGCACGACCCGCACCCCTGGCACTTCTTGGTGTCGACCACCAGGAAGCCCTCGGCGTCGGGGATGACGAAGCGGCCGTCGGCGAGGAGCACGCCGGGGCGGGCGAGCATCGCGCAGCCGCTGGCGGCGACGGTGGCGAGGAAGCGCCGCCGGGTGGTGCCCTCGGTTCGGGCTGGTTTGCCTGTCATAGTCTCCCCTCCGTCCCGGCGGTGCGGATCCGACCCGCGAAGACTTCACGACTGCACCGATCAGGATATGGATAAATGCGGTGTCAATCCCTCCCGATCGGGTAGCTCCGATTCTCACCCCTCCGGGTAGCTCGGCCGCACGCCTCTCGCGGCCCGAGCTGCTCATTGTGGGCGCCACCGGACGGAACCGGGGCAAGACCGAGCTGGCGTGCCGGATCGTCGCGCGTCACGCGGGCCGCGCGCCGATCGCCGCGCTCAAGGTCACGACGGTGGCGCACGACGAGGGCGGCTGCCCGCGCGGGGGCGAGGGCTGCGGCGCCTGCGCCGCGCTCGGCGAGTCGTGGTGCGTGATGCGGGAGCTCGACGCCACCTCGGACAAGGACACTTCGCGGCTCCTGGCGAGCGGCGCGCGCGCGAGCTACTGGCTGCGGGTGCGCGAGGGGGACCTCGCCGCCGGCGCGCGCGGCGTGCTGGCGCACGTTCCCGCCGGCTGGGTGAGCGTCTGCGAGTCGAACAGCCTCGCCCGGGTCGTGGAGCCCGGCCTCTTCCTCCAGGTCCGCGCGGCGGGGGAGCGGGCGGTCAAGCCATCGGCGCAGGCGGTGGCGAGCCTCGTGGACCGCATGGTGGTCTCCGACGGGGAGAGCTTCGACCTCGACCTCGAGCGGATCTCGCTCTGCGACGGGGCGTGGGCGCTGCGGCGCGACGCCTGCGCGGTGGTGGTCGAGGTGGAAGAGACACCGTCGGAGCGGAGGCCGGAGCCGCTTCTCGCGTCGCTTCGCGCCCAGTTCACGCAGGTCGAGACCACCGCCCTCCCGCGCCGTGCCGATGGGGCTGCGCCTCTCCTCTCGGCGCTCGCCGCGGCGCTACCCCTCGCGCGCCACGACTGGTGTCTCGTCACCCCGTCGCGCGGCGGGGCGCTCCCGGCGCCGCTCGGAAACGCGCTCTTCCGTCACCGGGAGGGCGTCGAGGCCGTGGTCGTCCGCGAGCGCCCGGGGGCGGGGCTTCCGGTCGGCCTCTTCCACCGCCGCCTGCTGCCGCGGGTCCTCGCCGCTCTCGACGGGAGCCCGTCGCACAGCGCGGAGCGCGCGGTGCTCGGAAGGGTGCGGGAGCTCGACGGGGCGCCGGCTGCCGCTCCGGAGCCGGGCGGCTGACCGGCGCGCGGGCAGCGGCGCTCAGAACGCCCCGAGGGGGCAGTCGCGGATCTTGAGGCCGAGCCGGTCGGCGAGCCAGCCCACCTGCAGGCGGGTCGCCCCGAAGCGCCGGGCCTCCTGCCAGAGCCGCTCGCAGGAGATCTCGCCGCGCTCGTGGCCGGCGACGCCGAGCGCCTCCTCGAGCTCGTCCGTGACCGGGAGGT
Source organism: Thermoanaerobaculia bacterium (assembly GCA_023384635.1). Lineage (GTDB taxonomy): Bacteria > Acidobacteriota > Thermoanaerobaculia > Multivoradales > JAGPDF01 > JAAYLR01. The sequence goes on along the minus strand of JAHDVN010000281.1, from coordinate 29 downwards.
CTTCGACGCCCGCCCGCTCCCACCCCTTG
>JAHDVN010000280.1 GCA_023384635.1 Thermoanaerobaculia bacterium | reverse complement strand
GCGCCGCCCGGAGGGCACGGTAGCGCGCTGCAGCGGCCGCGAAGGCGCTCGCCGTCTCGCCGTCGACCTCCACCTGGGGCTTGAGCTGCGCCATCTGCGTGGCGAGCGACAGCATCTCCGCCTGGATCGCCGCCTTGTCGGGCCCCGCGCCCCGCGCCGGTGCGGCGGGCACCAAGGTCAACACGAGGGTAACGAGGCTCAGCAGGGACACGGCTCGCGATTTCATCGTTCGGTCCTCCCGGGTTCGCCGAACCGACGCCGTCGGGGACGGCATGGAGCATCCACTTCCTTCCGCTTTCGAAGTGGGCGGACAGTAGCAGCGTCCGCGCGCGCCGACAAGCCCGCATCTTGGGTCGCAAGCCGATTCGCGGACTCTCCAATCCGCGGGCCTGCGCCCGCTTCCTTCGCCACCGAGACGACGACGCCCCGGTCTCCACGGGGAGACCGGGGCGTCGGAAGGAGGACGGACGAAGAGCGCGGCCGCTACCGCAGCAGCTTGCGCTCCTTGGCGGCGCGCTCGAGCTCGTCGCGGAACTGCGGCGCGGCGATGGCGATGAGGGCCTCGGCGCGCTGGCGGAGGTTCTTGCCGAAGAGGTTGGCGACGCCGTACTCGGTGACCACGTAGTGGACGTCGGCGCGGCTGGTGACCACGCCCGCCCCCTCCTTGAGCACCGGCGCGATGCGCGACATCTTTCCTTCCTTGGCGGTGGCGGGCAGCGCGATCACCGGCTTGCCGCCCTTGGAGCGCGCAGCGGCGCGGATGAAGTCGACCTGGCCGCCGAAGCCGGAGTAGATGTAGGTCCCGATCGAGTCGGAGCAGACCTGGCCGGTCAGGTCGACCTCCACCGCGGAATTGATCGCCACCAGGCGGTCGTTCTGGCTCGCCACCACCGGGTCGTTGACGTAGTTGACCGGGTGCGACTCGATGAGCGGATTGTTGTCGAGGAACGAGTAGAGCTGTTCGCTGCCGAGCGCGAAGGTGATCACCACCTTGCCCTGGTGGAGCGACTTCTTGTTGCCGGTCACCACCCCCCGCTCGATCGCCCGCATGCAGCCGTCGGAGATCATCTCGGTGTGGACACCGAGCTCGAGCGGCCCGTCCATCGCCTCGTAGACCGAGTCCGGGATGCCGCCGATCCCCATCTGCAGCGTGCAGCCGGGCTCGATGAGCGCGGAGACGTTCTTGGCGATGGCGCGCTCGACGTCGGTGGCCGGCGGCGGCACGAGGGTGGGAAGCGGCTCGGTCGCCTCCACCACCGCCTGCACGCGGCCGACGTGGACGAAGCTGTCGCCGAGCACGCGCGGCATCTTCTCGTTGACCTGGACGATCACGGTCTTGGCCGCCTGGCAGGCGGCCTTCGAGGCGAGCGTCTCCACCCCCAGGCTCATGAAGCCGTGCTCGTCGGGACGCGAGACCTGCACGATCGCCACGTCGAGAGGGACGATCCGCTGCTCGAAGATGCGCGGGATCTGGTGCAGGAAGATCGGCGTGTAGTCGGCCCGCCCGTCGTTGACCGCCTTGCGGTCGGCCGGCCCCACGAACAGCGAGTTGTGGCGGAAGTGCTTCTCCATTCCCGGCGCCGAGAGCGGGTCCTCGCCGAGCAGCAGCACGTGGGAGAGCTCCACCCCCTCGAGCTCGTCGGCCCGCGCCGCGAGCGCCCGGATGAGCGCCCACGGGATGGCGGCGTTGCCGCCGTAGTAGACGCGGTCCCCGCTCCGGATCAGCGCCACCGCCTCGGCGGGGCTCTTCAGCTTGCGCTTGTAGTCGTCGAGCCAGTTCATCCCGGGTTCCCCTTCTCCAGCGCCTCGGCGAGCTCGCACACCGGGAGTCCCAGCGCGGCGCCCGCGGTCGCGTTCACCATCCTGCCGTTGGCCATGTAGACCCCCCGCGCCAGCCCCGGGTCGTCCGCGAGCGCCGCCTCGACCCCGCGGTCGGCCAGGCGCACGAGATAGCCGTGGGAGGCGGTGGCGAGCGCGCGCGAAGCCGAGCGCGCGATGTTCGCGGTCATGTTCGGCACCGCGTAGTGCAGCACGCCGAACCGGGTGAAGGTCGGTTCGTCGAGGGTCGTGGGACGGCTCGTCTCCACGCAGCCCCCCTGGTCGATCGAGACGTCGAGGATCATGCTCCCCGCCTTCATCCCCTCGACCATCTCCTCGGTGACCAGGAACGGCGCCCGCCCGCCGGGGATGAGGACCGCCCCGACCACCACGTCGGCCACCGAGGTGTAGCGCTCCAGCCGGTCGAGGCCGGCGAGCGCGGTGACCACCCTCCCCTCCGACTCGCGGTGGAGCTGACCGAGCTTCTGGAGGTCCTGGTCGACCACGATCACGTGGCAGCCGCAGGCGGTCGCCTGCCGCGCCGCCGCCCGGCCCACCGTCCCCGCGCCGAGCACGAGCACGGTCGGCGGCGGCACGCCGGGGATATGGCCGAGCAGGATGCCGCGCCCGCCTGCCTCGGTCTGGAGGTGGTGCGCGGCCACGTGCAGCGCCATCTGCCCGGCCATCTCGCTCATCGGCTGCAGCACCGGCAGGTTGCCCGCGGCGTCGGCGATGATCTCGTAGCCGATCAGGGTCGTCCCGAGCTCCTGGAGCGCCCGCACGCGCTCCTTGGGCGTCACCGCCAGATGGTGGAAGGCGCAGATCGCGAGGCCGGGCCGCAGCAGCGGCAGCTCGCTCTCCGTGACCCCGCCCACGCGGCAGACCAGGTCGGCGCGGCGGTAGACCTCCTCGGCGCTGTAGACGATCTGGGCGCCGGCGCGCTGGTAGTCGCGGTCGGCGAAGTGCGCGGCGATCCCGGCGCCCGCCTCGATGAGGACGGTGTGGCCGAGCTCGACCAGCCGGTTGGCCAGGAACGGCGTCAGGCCGACGCGGTGCTCGTGGAGTTGCGACTCCCTCGGAGAACCGATGACCATGGCGGGACTCTCCTCTGGACCGGACGCGGACACCCCCCCTCCCGTGCCCAGGGCGGGGGCGCGGCGCCCCGATGCGTGCCGGGAAACAGTACGCCGGGGGGGGCCGCGCTGTCCCACCGCGCCCGGGGGGGCGGCGGGCGACGCTCCTCACCCGCTCGGGTAGGCCAAGCCTCCGCGGGGGGGCGCCGGGTCTCAGAGCACGCGCACGGCGATCAGAGTGATGTCGTCGGCCGGCGAGCCGCCCCCGCGGCGGGCGGCGGCGCGGGCGAGGAGCCGCTCGACGACCTCCCCGGCCGAGGCGTCGCGGGCCTCGCCGAGGGCCGCGGCGACGCCGGTGAAGCCGAAGGCGGTGCCTTGCGGATCGGGGTCCTCGAAGAGGCCGTCGCTGGCGAACAGGAGCAGGTCGCCCGGGGCGAGCGGCGCGGCGCGCTCCGGGCGCTCCGCCCCGGGCCCGGCACCGAGCGGCAGGCCGCCGGCCCCGACCTCCTCGACCGCCCCGGTGGCGCCGCGGCGCACGAGCACCGGCGGCATCGCGGCCGCCGAGACCGCGAGCGCGCGCGGCGTGACCCGGGCCAGCGCCAGGCACATGTGGAGGCGCCGCACCTGCAGGCCGCGCAGCGCGCGGTCGCACTCGGCGAGCGCGGCGCCGAGGCCGCGGCCCAGATCGAGCACGGAGAAGAGGGCCTTGGCCGCCGTCACCAGGGTGCCGGCCGCCACCCCGTGGCCGGTCGCGTCGCCGATCGCGACCACCAGGCTGCCGTCCTCCCCGAGGCGGAAGTCGTAGTAGTCGCCGCCGACCTCGCTCGCGGTGGTCATGGCGGCCGCCACCTCGAGGCCCGCCGGCCGCGGCAGCTCGCGGGGCAGCAGCGAGAGCTGCAGGGCCCGCGCCGCCTCGATCTCCCCGGTCTTCCGCGCGTGCTCGGCGGCGAGCAGCCGGGCCTCGAGGGCGCGCTCGAGCGCGGCGCGCTCCTGCGCGAGCACCTGCTCGGAGAGCGACCGCACCTCCTCGAGCCGCCGCTCGAGCTGGACGCTGCGCGCCGCGGCGGTGTGGGCGAGGAAGAGCGACATCGCCACCGCCAGGGCGAGGATGCCGAAGACGTAGACGCTGCCGACCCCGGCCAGCGGCGGCACGGCACCGAGGTTGATCAGGATCTGGAGCAGGATGACGACGCCGAGCGCGACGAGACCCGCGAGGAGCAGCGGCGCGCCCGGCCGGCGGACGGTGGGGCCGCGGATCTCCAGGCGGACGATCTCGAGGCTCATGGCGGCGAAGTAGAGGTACCAGCTCCAGGACTGGACGGCCGGGTGCGGGACCAGGAGCGTCAGCAGCCCCAGCAGGACGGCGGCGACGGCGAAGCCGATCCAGCTGGGCGCGAGCCGCGGCAGGCGCACCGCCTGGTGGGTGAGCAGCACGAAGAAGCAGGCGGCGAGGATGAAGAGCGGCGCGGCGAGGCCCGCGGCGCGCCGCCACTCCGGGCTCGCGGTGCGCAGGAAGTCGAGGTCGCACGCCACGATCCCGATGAAGCCGAGCATCGCGAGGGCGTAGAAGAGGTTCTCGCGCTCCTTGCGGTGCGAGAGGAAGAGCGCGAAGTGGACCAGGGCCAGCAGCGCCGGCACGGCGATCGCGATCGCTGCCAGCGCGGCGCGGCGCTGCGCGCCCGCCTCCCGCTCGGCGGCGGCGGTCTGTCCCTCGAGGGTGAGGAGGAACCCCCGGGGCCGGCCCGGGTCGCC
>JAHDVN010000279.1:640-4648 GCA_023384635.1 Thermoanaerobaculia bacterium | reverse complement strand
GTGGCCGTCGCCCGCGCGCTCGCCGCCGTACCCGCGGTACCGGGCCGGTTGGCGCCCCGCGAGCTCGGTGGCGTGCTCCTCCTCGACGACACCTACAACGCCAACCCGCGCTCGGTGCGCGCGGCGCTGGCCGCGGCGTGCGAGGCGGCGGCGGCACGCGGTGGCCGCCTCGTCGTCGCCCTCGGCGACATGCTCGAGCTCGGCGCGGAGTCGGAGCGCGCCCACCGCGAGATCGTGCGCGAGGTGGGTGCCACCGGCGCGGCGCTCGTCGTGGCCGTCGGCCCGGAGACCACCGCCGCCGCGCGCGCCGTCCACCTCGCCGCCGACACGCTGCTCGCCGAGGACGCCGCCGAGATCTCGGGCGCCTTCGCCGGGGCGGTGCGCGCGGGAGACGTCGTCCTGGTCAAGGGATCGCGCGGAATGCGCATGGAACGCCTCGTCGCCGCGCTCGAACGCGACCGCGGCGGGGCCGCGTGAGCGGCCCGCGCCCACCCGCGGAGCGCGGCGCCGACCTCCTCCTCGGCGCCTATCTCGACTACCGAGCCGACCTCGCCGCGCTGACGCGCGCCGCCGCCGGCCACTTCGCGCGCCGTGACTGGGCGGCCGCTCACGACGACGCCGTCGAGCGGCTGGCGGTCTACCGGCGCCGCCTCGACGCCGCCATCGCCGGCCTCGGCGACCTCTTCGGCGACGCCCTCCGCCGCAAGCCGGCCTGGCGGGAGCTCAAGGCGGCGTTCCGGCCGCGCGCCGGCGAGCTGATCGACGGCGAGCTGGCGGAGACCTTCTTCAACTCCGCGACGCGGCGCGTCTTCTCCACCGACGGCATCGACCCCGAGATCGAGTTCGTGAGCCCGACGGCGTCCCTTCCGGAGGCCTCTGCCGGCGCCGAGGAGTGCGACCATTTCCCGTGCGCGGCGGGGCTCGAGGCCCTGCTCCGCGACCTCCTAGACCGCCACCGCCCCGGCTGTGGTTGGGAGGACCTCGAACGGGACGTCGCGCTCGGCGCGGAGGCGATCCGCCGGGCGTTCCCGGGCCGCGAGATCTCCGGCGCCGAGCTCGTGCGCTCTCCGTTCTTCCGCGGTCAGGGGGCGTATCTCGTCGGGCGTCTCCTCGGACCCGGCCTCCACCAGCCGCTCCTGCTCGCCCTCACCAACCCCGGCGGCAGCGTGCGCCTCGACGCGGTGCTCACCGCCGAGGACGAGGTGAGCATCGTCTTCAGCTTCACGCGCTCCTACTTCTTCGTCGAGGCACGCCGCCCGGCCGCGCTCGTCCGCTTCCTCAAGGCGATCATGCCGCGCAAGCCGGTCGCCGAGCTCTACAACTCGCTCGGCTTCAACAAGCACGGCAAGACGGAGCACTACCGCGCGCTCCTCCACCACCTCGAGAGCACCGACGCCCGCTTCGTGATCGCGCGCGGCGAGCGCGGCATGGTGATGGTGGTCTTCGAGCTCGAGGGCTTCGACTCGGTCTTCAAGATCATCCGCGACCGCTTCGAGTACCCGAAGTCGACCACGCGCGCCGAGGTCATGGGCAAGTACCGCCTGGTCTTCGAGCACGACCGCGCCGGCCGCCTGGTGGACGCGCAGGAGTTCGAGCACCTCGTCTTCGCGCGCGAGCGGTTCGCCCCCGACCTGCTCGACGAGCTGGCGGCCAAGACCTCGGGCACGGTGCGGATCGAGGCCGACGCCGTCCACTTCGACCACCTCTACACGGAGCGGCGGCTGGTGCCCCTCGACGTCTACCTGCGCGAGGCGCCGCCCGAGGCCGCGGGCGCGGCGGTGCTCGACTTCGGCCAGACGCTGCGCGACCTCGCGGCCACCGACATCTTCCCGGGCGACCTGCTGCTCAAGAACTTCGGCGTCACCCGCCATCACCGGGTCGTCTTCTACGACTACGACGAGCTCTGCCGGGTGACCGACTGCTCCTTCCGCGACCTGCCCACCCCCGCCACCGACGAGGAGGAGACGGCCGGCGAGGCCTGGTTCTACGTCGACGAGAAGGACATCTTCCCGGAGGAGTTCATCCGCTTCTTCGGCATCCCGGCCCCGCTGCGCGAGACCTTTCTCGCCGCCCACCGCGACCTGCTCCGCGCCTCCTTCTGGCGCGCTCTGCAGGAGGACCACCGCCGCGGCGTCTACCACGACGTCCTCCCCTACGCGGAGTCCCGGCGCCTGCACCGCGGCTGACCGACGCACCAACCGGCCGGCGAGACGCCCGCGGTTCCGGTGGTATTCTCCGGCCGGTTCGGCTTTTCGTTTCGCCTCACCCCCACGACAGGAGAATCCTCATGTCCGACTGGCGCTTCACGGTCCCCGCAGGCGGGGCCAAGATCACCCTCGAGGGCGGCAAGCTCCGCGTGCCCGCCTTCCCCATCCTCCCGTTCATCGAAGGGGACGGCACCGGCCCCGACATCTGGCGCGCCTCGGTGCGCGTCTTCGACGCCGCGGTCGAGAAGGCCTACGGCGGCGCGCGGCGGATCCACTGGATGGAGGTCCTCGCCGGGCAGAAGGCGTTCGACCTCGCCGGCACCTGGCTGCCCGAGGCCACGGTCGAGGCGTTCCGCGAGTACCTCGTGGGCATCAAGGGCCCCCTCACGACCCCGATCGGCGGCGGCATCCGGTCGCTCAACGTGGCGCTGCGCCAGCTGCTCGACCTCTACGTCTGCCTGCGGCCGGTGCGCTGGTTCCAGGGCGTGCCGTCGCCGGTGAAGAACCCCGGCAAGGTCGACATGGTGATCTTCCGCGAGAACACCGAGGACATCTACACCGGCATCGAGTTCGCCGCCGGCTCGCCCCAGGCCGACAAGGTGCTCGCCTTCCTGCGCGCCGAGTTCCCCAAGGAGTACGGCAAGATCCGCTTCCCCGAGAGCACCGGCATCGGCTTCAAGCCGGTCTCCCGCGAGGGGAGCGAGCGGCTGGTGCGCGCCGCCATCGAGTACGCGCTCGCCAACGGGCGCAAGAGCGTCACCTTCGTGCACAAGGGCAACATCATGAAGTTCACCGAGGGGGCGTTCCGCAACTGGGGCTACGAGCTCGCGGAGCGGGAGTTCGGCGACCGCGTCTACACCTGGGAGCAGTGGGAGCGCACCAAGCGCGAGGGCGGCGAGAAGGCGGCCAACGAGGAGCAGAGGTCCGCGCTCGCGGGCGGCAAGGTGCTGGTCAAGGACGCCATCGCCGACATCACCCTGCAGCAGGTCCTCACGCGCCCGGACGAGTTCGACGTCATCGCCACCCTGAACCTCAACGGCGACTACCTCTCCGACGCGCTGGCGGCGCAGGTCGGCGGCATCGGCATCGCGCCGGGCGGCAACGTGAACTACGCCACCGGCCACGCCGTCTTCGAGGCCACCCACGGCACGGCACCGAAGTACGCCGACCTCGACAAGGTGAACCCCGGCTCGGTCGTGCTCTCGGGCGAGATGATGCTCCGCTACATGGGCTGGACCGAGGCCGCCGACCTCATCCTGCGCGGCATGGACGGCGCCATCGGGGCGCGGCGCGTGACCTACGACTTCGCGCGGCTCATGGAGGGCGCCACCGAGATCAGGTGCTCGGAGTTCGGCGACGCCCTGATCGCCCACATGGGCTGAGACCGGCCCCCCGGCGGCAGGTCGCGAGGGTCCGCCCGCGAGGGCGGACCCTCTTCGTTTCTCCCCGGCCTCAGGAGGCGGGCTCGCCCCGATGCACCCTGCCGCGCGCCATCGACGCCAGCACCCCGAGGGCGCAGAGCGGGGCGAAGAGCAGGAACGCCTGGCGCTGGACGGCGAGGAGCGCCGCCGCCGAGCCCGCGGCGAGCGGCGCGTCTCCCATCGCGCGCACGGTGAGCGCCGCCAGCGCCGCCATCGACAGCGACTGCCCGAGCAGCCGCATCGTGCCGAGGACCGCCGAGGCGGTGCCGTAGTCGCGCCGCTCGACGGCGCTCATCGCCGCGTTCGTGTTGGGCGAGGAGAAGAGGGCGAAGCCGGTGCCGATCAGGAGCAGCGCCCCGACCACGAGAGGGAGCGGCGTC
>JAHDVN010000279.1:0-630 GCA_023384635.1 Thermoanaerobaculia bacterium | reverse complement strand
CGTCGCCGGCCCCAGCAGCGCGAAGAGGAAGAGCGCCGCGGCGGTGAGCGCCATGCCCAGCGAGGCCGGCAGGCGCGGCTCGAAGCGGTCGGAGAGGCGCCCGGCGAGGGGCGAGAGGAGCGCCATGGTGAGCGGCTGGGCGAGCAGGACCAGCCCGGCGTGGCGGGGCGCCATCCCCCGGGCGACCTGGAGGTAGAGCGAGAGCAGGTAGGAGACCGCGAACGTCGCGCTGTAGTTGAGCAGCGCCGCGAGGTTCGAGAAGGCGAAGACCGGGTCGCGGAAGAGGCGCAGCGGCACCAGCGGCCGCGCGGAGCGCAGGTCGCGCCAGGCGAAGAGGGCGAAGCCCGCCGCCCCGGCGGCGATCGCCCAGAGCGCGCTGCGGCTCCGCGCCGCCGCCGCGAGGCCGCCGACGAGCGCCCCCAGGCCGAGGGCGTAGAGCGCCGCCCCGGCGAGGTCGAAGCGGTCGGCGGACGGGCGGCGCTCGGCCGGCACCGCGACCTGCGTCAGCGCCGCGAGGCCGAGGCCGAGGAGCCCGCCCGCGAGGAAGATCGAGCGCCATCCCGCGAGCTCGACCAGCATTCCGCCGGCGATCGGGCCGGACGCCAGGCCGAGATAGACCGCCCCGACGCC
>JAHDVN010000278.1 GCA_023384635.1 Thermoanaerobaculia bacterium | reverse complement strand
GCTGCCCCGCCCGGGGGTGTACCCTCGACTCCGGGCCCCGGCCCCCCGCCGGGACCGCCCATCCGGAGGTGCGGCATGCTCACCGTCCGCAATCTGACCGCCCGCCCGCTGCGGGTTCCCCTGCCGCAGCACCGGCTCCTCCACCTCGGCCCCGGCCAGGCGGGCGAGGCGACCGACGAGGCCGCCGCCCACCCGCCGCTGGCGGCCCTCGCCGCCGCCGGCGAGGTCGAGATCCTGCACGGGGCGCACGACGCCTCGGGTCGACCGCTCTCCGAGCACGGCCACGCCTCCACCCGGCGCCCCGCGCAGCCGAAGCGGGCCGGAGTGCGCGGCGACCGCTGACCGGACCGGCCGCCGACCCCGCCGCCTGTCCGGCAGGTCGATCCGGTCCGGTCTGATATCGTCCGGCAAACCCGGACGGCCCAGCCCGGACCGCCCCGACCCTCCGAGACGACGACCGTGCCCATCGACGAGCCCCGCCTGGCCCTCACCTTCGACGACGTCCTGATCGAGCCGGGCCTCTCCGAGGTCCACCCGGCCGAGGTCGACCTGCGCACCCGGCTCTGCCGCGACATCCAGCTCAACATTCCGGTCGTGTCGGCGGCGATGGACACCGTCACCGAGTCGCGCCTCGCGATCGCGCTCGCCCAGGAGGGCGGCCTCGGGGTGGTGCACAAGAACCTCCCGATCGATCTCCAGGCCCAGGAGGTCGACAAGGTGAAGCGCTCCGAGGCGGGGATGATCGTCGACCCGATCACCATGCGCCCCGAGCAGCGGATCCGCGAAGCGCTCGCCCTCATGGCGCAGTACAAGATCTCCGGCGTGCCGGTGACCGACCAGGCGGGGCACCTCGTCGGGATCCTCACCAACCGGGACCTGCGTTTCGAGTCGGACCCGGAGAAGACGATCGGCGAGCTGATGACCCGCGAGGAGCTGGTCACGGTGCCCGAGGGGACGACCCTCGAGGAGGCCAAGGCCCTCCTCCACCGCCACAAGATCGAGAAGCTGCTGGTGGTCGACCGCGACGGCAACCTCAAGGGGCTGATCACGGTCAAGGACATCCAGAAGATGATCGAGTACCCGAACGCCTGCAAGGACCGGCTCGGACGGCTGCGGGTGGGCGGGGCGGTCGGCGCCGGCGGCGACTACCTGGCGCGCGCCGAGGCCCTGGTGGCGGCCAAGGTCGACCTGCTGGTCCTCGACTCCTCGCACGCGCACAGCCGCGGCGTGCTGGACGCCGCGGCCACCCTGCGCGAGCGCTTCCCCGACGTCGCTCTCATGGTCGGCAACGTCGCCACCGCCACCGGCACCCGGGCCCTGGCCGAGCGCGGCGTCGACGTCGTGAAGGTGGGCATCGGTCCGGGCTCGATCTGCACCACCCGCATCGTCACCGGCGCCGGCGTGCCGCAGGTCACCGCCATTCGCGACTGCTCGGCGGTGGGTGACGAGCTCGGCGTCCCGGTGGTCGCCGACGGCGGCATCAAGTTCTCGGGCGACATCACGAAAGCGATCGCGGCCGGCGCCGCGGCGGTGATGATCGGCTCGCTGTTCGCCGGCACCGAGGAGAGCCCCGGGGAGACGATCCTCTACCAGGGGCGGACTTTCAAGGCGTACCGGGGGATGGGTTCACTCTCCGCGATGGCGCGCGGCAGCGCCGACCGCTACTTCCAGGAGGGGAACGGCGCCCTCTCGAAGCTGGTGCCGGAGGGGATCGAGGGGATGGTCCCGCACAAGGGGAGCGTCCACCAGATGCTCCCCCAGCTCACCGGTGGGCTGCGCTCCGGCATGGGCCTGGCCGGCGCCGCCGGCATCGAGACGCTGCGCACCCGCACCCGGTTCGTGCGCGTCACCGCGGCGGGGCTCAAGGAGAGCCACGCCCACGACGTGATCATCACCAAGGAAGCGCCGAACTACTGGATCGAGCGGTAGCCCACCCTTCCCGCCGGCTCAAGCGACCGGGCGCGGCACCCAGGCGAGCGCCAGGCGCAGGACCTCCACGTCGGTCTTGCGGGGCCGGAGCGCCAGGCGCTCCAGATCCGCGGTCCCGAGATCCTGTCCCGAGGTGATGCGGGCGATCTCCTCCTCGATGGCCCGCTCCAGGTCCGCCAGCAGCTGCTCCTCTCGCGCCAGCCGCTCCTCGGCGTGCGCGACGTCACGGGCCTCCTTCGCGCTGCGGCTCACGCCGCGCGCGGCGGTTCCGGCCCGCCCCAGAGTCGTGGCGCTGATCGCCCGGCGGCCGAGCAGCCCGCCGAGGATCGTGGTTCCCACCGAGATGACGGTCTGCACCTTCTGGTTCTTCGCCTGCGCCTGCTCGCGCTCCACCGCGATCCGGGCGCGGAGCACGCGCTCCTCCGCCTGCCGCACCTTCGTCTCGTACTTGCGCCGCAGGGCCGCGACCGCCTCGTCGCGCTGCTCGCGCAGCTGCTCGGCGAGCCGGATGCGAAACTCCCGATCGCTCTCCCCCGGGAGGGAGAGGAGGCCGCTCGCCGGATGGAGGAAGAGCTCCAGGCTCTCCTCGCGGGACAGCGTCTCCTGGAGCGCGCTCGACCAGCGGCGCAGCTGGGTGGCCTTGAGGGCCGATCCCTGGATCGCGCCGAAGGTCGCGCCGTCCACCGGCCGGTCGGCGAGCTCGAGATCGGGCTGCCGGCGGTCGCTCTGGAGCCAGTCGATCGCCGCCGCCCGCTCGGGCAGATCGGCGAGCAGCGCCACCTCCCGCGGCTCCGGCCGCTCCAGCTTCGGGTGCCGGAAGTGGCAGCGCGCGACGCCGAGGACCGCCGGTGCGTAGGTCCACGTCCCGGCCGGAATCGGGTCCTCGACGAAGACCTCCACGACGTCGCCGGAGAGGATCGGCCGGGCTCCGCCCGCGGCTCCGGCTACCGGGGCCGGCACCGGCCCGGAAGCGGGCGCCGCTGTCGCGCCCGGGGCGGGCGCCGGTGGGGCCGGACGGTCCCCTTCGAGCCGACGGATCTGCTCGCGCGTGAGCGGCCCGGCGAGGTACGACATCGCCCAGCGCGTCTCGAAGAGAACCGGCTCGTCCCGGTGGACGTCGTGCATCAGGAAGACGCGGTTGCCGAGCTGCGGCAGTGCCGCCGCCACCTGGGCCCGCCGGCTCCCCTCTCCCCCGGTGCTGCCGAACAGCCCGTCGAGCACCCGGGCGCGGTCCTGGTCGGTCTGCAGCCGCCCGAGGAACCAGGTGCCGGCGTTGGCGAGGGCCTTGTAGTCGAGGTCGACGGGGTTCTGGGTCGCCACCACGACGCCGAGCCCGAAGGCCCGCGCCTGCTTGAAGAGGGTGAGCAGCGGCCGCTTGGTCGGCGGGTTGGCGACCGGCGGCAGAAAGCCGAAGATCTCGTCGATGTAGAGGATCGCCCGCAGGCTCGTCGCTCCGGGCTTGGTCCGCATCCAGCCGAGGGTCTGCTCCAGGAGGAGCGAGAGGAAGAACATCCGCTCCGGTTCCGAGAGGTGCGCGATCGAGAAGATGGCGTGGCGCGGCTTGCCGCTGGCGGTGTACAGCAACCGGTCGACGTCCAGCGCCTCGCCCGCGAGCCAGCTGGCGAAGGCGGGCGCGGCGAGCACGTTGTTGAGTGTGAGCGCGAGCTGGAAGCGGTCGGAGGCGGGGCAGAAGGTGTCGAGATCGAGGGCGCCCATCTGGGTCACCGGCGGCTTCTGGACGTCGCGGATCAACGCCGCCAGGTCGTAGTCCCGCCCCTCCCGCCAGGCCTTCTCGAAGAGAGTCGAGAGGAGGATGTGCTCGCGGCTCCGCAGGGGGTCCCCGGCGACGCCGACGAGGCCGAGCAGGCTCGTGGCGGCGGTGGCGATCCGCTCGCGGAAGAGGTCGCCGTCCTCCACCAGCGCCTGCGGCGGCGCCGCGAACGAGGCGAGCACCGAGACCGGGCGGCCGGCGTCGGAGCCCGGGGTGTAGATGGCGAACTCCGCCTTCTCTCGCAGGCGCGCGATGCGCTCCCCGCTCTGTCCCCACTTCGCGAGGCCGTCGGACCAGCGCCCGGCGGTCTCCGCGGCGAGCTCCTCCCGGCTCTTCCCTTTGCGCTGCGCCTCCTCGGGGCCGACCCAGGGGAGGAAATCGCCGGGGGCGAGGTCGGGGAAGGTCAGCAACAGGTTGCCGAGGTCTCCCTTCGGGTCGACGATCAGGGCGGGGATCCCGTCCATCGCCGCCTCCTCGAGCAGCCCGAGGCAGAGGCCCGTCTTGCCGCTGCCGGTCATCCCCACGCAGACGGCGTGGGTGAGCAGGTCCCGCGAGTCGTAGAGGAGCGGATCCGCCGTGGTCTCGCCCGTCGCCTCGGCGCGGTGCCGGCCGAGGTAGAAGACGCCGAGCTTCTCGTAGATCTCCATCGCTGCCCTCCCCGTTCCCGCCGGCGGCGGCCGGCGGCGCACCCGCCTAGCCTATCCGCTGGGCCCGCAGCGGGGCGACTCCGCGGGACGCCTGCGCGGGCTCAGGCGACCCAGCTGGCGGGATCGAGGTCGTACGGGAGCGGCGTGAGGTTCTCGGGGCCGGCGGGCCCGAGCCAGACCATGTCCTCGAGCCGCAGGCCGTAGCCGCCCGGGTCCGGCTCGTAGAGGCCGGGCTCCAACGTCACGAGATCGCCTGCGGCGAGAACTCCTTCGGCCCCGGCCTGCTTCGTGAAGGCGGGAAACTCGTGCAGCTCG
>JAHDVN010000277.1 GCA_023384635.1 Thermoanaerobaculia bacterium | reverse complement strand
CGCAATAAGCTCCTTGGCAGAAGATGCTGAGATCACCAGGTACCCTGCCTCGTGCCGGACAAAGAAGTCACAGCCCGCGCAACGGAATTCGGCCGCAGCGATGGCAATCGACTCACTCAATGTCCTGGATCCAGCGGTCTCAACCTTCCGGATCGGCGCCTGAAAGGGAAACTCAAGGTCGCCGCGGTACCAGAGGCGCAAGCTTGAACCTGAGAATGAGCCTCTCAGGGGCTCTTTGCAGTGCAGCTCCCTGAGCATGGCCTCGGCCATCCAGAGCTGCGCACCGCTCCCGTGAAACTGAGTGAAGTTGGGTCGCACGCGGCCTGCAGTCCAGAGTCGCCCACTGAAGTCCGTAGCTTCAAGGGAGTAGTAGTCATCATTTCCGAAGAGCTCGCCGGATCTCTTCTTGGTGTCCCAAACGATCTCCGGTGGCGGAGGCTGCGCGCCTACGAACATCACGAGCGCTAGTTCTCCCGTGGGGGTTTGGCGGAGGTATCCCGAGCCCGAGGACCCCTCGTCCCTACTGGCGCTAGCTTGATGGAGGAGCATTCTGCCGCAGCGCAGCTCGAATCTGCCCGCTGCGAGGTCGCGAAGGTCCTGTTCCTTGATCATTCAATCTGCGCCGTGTAATCGGCCACTCTGTCTAATGAGCGGGCCATCGGTGCACAACCCTACTCCAGACCGACACCGCCAGCGTCGAACCCCAAACCGGCTTCCCGACCAGCGCGTGCGCGCTCCATCTCATGAAGCCCAGAGAGGGTATCGGACCCAACAGGCGACTTGTTGCGCGTCACGGGGAGGGAACACCAGCTTTCGCGCGTGCCTCCAACTCGACTCGAGGTGGTCGGTGCGGGTAGGTCTGCTCGGCGCTTTAGATCCCCGTCCTCGAAGTATCGCCGTTTGCGCGCATAGATCGGCTGCTGACCCGCCACGAAGACGACTGCGTGGTCCGGATCGAGGCGCATGGCCTCGTCGGGGGTGAGCAAGCGGCGTCGGATTTCCTGCTGGGTGATGTTCCGGTGGTCCATTACCAGGTCGAAGCGCCCACCTCGGTAGGAAATCTGCTTGTGCGACACCGTGGTGTCTCCGGCCATCTGCGACAGCAGCTCGGCAGTCTCCGGCTTGTTGGCAGCGAAGGCGATCCGGACATGGCAATTCGCAGTGATCGACTCTTGCTTGCCGTAGACGCCCTGGTGCTGGGACAGGTCCTGGGTGATGAGCATCGCCCGGATGTCGTAGCCGGCGAGGTAGGCCAGGGACTCCTGGAAGAACTGGAGCTTCCCGAGCGCCGGAAACTCGTCGAGCATCAGGAGGAGCGGGTGCTTCCCCGCCCCTCTCCCCCGACCCGCCGAGAAGTCCATCCGCTCCGTCAGGCGCCGGCAGGCCTGGTTGAGGAGGAGCCGGACGAGGGGACGGGTGCGGCTGAGGTCGGACGGCGGAACCGTCAGGTAGAGGCTCACCGGCCGCTCGTGACTGACCAGGTCCTCGAGCGCGAAGTCCGAGAAGGCAGTGTTCTGGGCAAGGATCGGATCGCGGTAGAGGTCGAGGAAGCTCAGGGCAGTCGACAGGACACCCGAGCGCTCATTCGGAGACTTGTCCATCAGCGCCCGCGCCGCAGCAGCCACGGTCGGGTGCGTTCTCAGCGACTCGCCGGTGACCGGATCGAGCCAACCGGGATGACCTGGAGGCGCGTGCTCGGTGCTCAGCAGAACTTCCAGGCTTAGGTCGATCGGACGGTCGGGGCGCGCCAGGAAATGCGCGCAGCCGGCGAGCGTCTTCTCCTTCTCCGCATAGAGAACGTGCAGGATCAGGCCGACGAGCAGGGAGTGGGCCGTCCGATCCCAGTGGTCGCGAATCCGGTCGCCGTTCGGGTCCACGAGGATGTCGGCGACGTTCTGCGCGTCGCGCACCTCCTGGTCGCCCATCCGGATCTCGAGCAACGGGTTGTAGCGCGCCCCCGAGCCGTCCGAGCAAGTCGGATCGAACTTGAGGCAGAGGCTGCCGAGCTCGCGGCTGCGCCAGCCCGCCGAGAGCACCCAGTTCTCCCCCTTCATGTCGTGGACGAGCACCGAGTGCGGCCAGGTGAGCAGGTTCGGCACGACCAGCGAGACGCCCTTGCCGCTCCGGGTCGGGGCGAAGACGAAGACGTGCTCCGGACCGTCGTGTCGGAGAGTTCGCCCTCGCCCCTTTCGGCCAGGCCACTGACCCAGGATCAGCCCGGTCCCGGCGAACAGCCCGGCGTCCTTCGCCTCCCGCTCCGTCGCCCATTGCGCCGAGCCGTGCAGGTCCGACTGCGGCCTGAGTCGCCGGATCACGACGGCAACGACGATGGCCACCACGGCCGCCGCGGCTCCCGTCGCCACGCCAAGAACCTGGAAGCCTGATTTCCAGAACTCCCGCGCCTCGGCTGTCGTACTGAGCCGCCGAGCCCAGACGACGACGTGGAAGGGCGTGAAGAGCGGCCCCAGCGACCAGGTGAGGGCTCCTGCCCCGAGCACGGCGACGATCGGAGAGAGCAACCGTGTGCGCTTCGGAACGAGGAGCAGCAGGGCCGCACCCCACAGCGCCCACGCCACGAGGTTCAACAGCTCCTCCCGACCGGGGAGCGCAGGGAGCCAGGGTCGCCCGAGCGACGGGTGGAACCCGAGACGCAGCGCGGCGTGCTGCGTCACCGCCCAAGCGACCAGCACGCCGACACCGATCACCACCGCGAGGCCGCGGACGACGACGCCCTTGGCCGTGAGCTCGCCGGTGGACGAATGCCGATAGGGCGGCTGGGCGCTCATCGGAAGGTCAGCACCGGCTCGACGAGCGTCGTGACGCATTCGACTCCCACAGGACCGAAATAGCGGCTGTCCCAGCTCCGCTCCTCATAGGGCGAGTGGAGCCAGACCTCCCCCAGCTCCAGGCGCTGTGGTCCTCGCGCGTATGGCACGAGCTCGCGCCCTCCGCGATCCCGCTCGAGTGGGCGGCTGGTCGGCAGTGCAACGCCGTTGACGAGGACCGCCTCAGGTGTCACCTCCACAACGTCGCCCCCGACCGCCGCGACCACCTTCACCACCGGTTCAGCGCCGTCGGGACAGGATCCGGCGCCGAGGTAGTGGCGCGCCATCCCGAACCTAGAAACAGCCGGAGGAAGACAAACGGCCGCGGAAGCGCCCGGCCGGGCGCGTCCCCCCCCCGCGCGGGACAGGCCGCGGGGCAGGCTCGGCGCGGTGGTGGTCCGGGGGCCCACGACCTGCGGGACGACGTAGATCACGAGGAAGACACCGACCGCGACCAGAGGCGCCCTCGTCTTGAGCCGAATCATCGGCCCCGGTCCTGCGACAGCTCCCGCGCGATGGTGCGGATGATCAGGAGTGCCTTCACCACCGCAAGCGGCGCCTTGACCGCAGTGGCGAGCGCCTGCACGGTCATCGAGACCGTCTTCTCGACGGCGTTCCCTGGCCGCACCGTCGCAAGCGCGCGCGCCACGACGCGCGTTCCGTGGGCGAGCGCGGCTTCCTTCGGAGCCGCCGCCTTGGCTCCCCGCTCCGCCACCTCGCGCAGCACGACATGCGGCTCGACGCCGCGCCGGAGCGCTGCGGTCGCCCAAGCCGAGTCCGCGCGCTCGAGGCTGGCGGAGTAGGCGCGATGCTTGTGATAGGTCGCAAGCTCGGGCGTCCCGGTTCGCCGTAGAGCCGCACGGAGCTCGGCCGCGGCTAGTCGCTCGTCGGTGGCGGATCCACCCAGAGAGACTTCAGCACTTCGAGCCGCTCCGGCTCCTCCATGTGCTGCAGACGCAGGTAGAGCCTCTCGCCCAGTAGCAGCTCGGCCCGCTGCCGGGGCCGGAGCGCCCAGTCGGGTTTGAGCAGCGTGATCCCCACGAGCGTGATCAGGGCCGCGGCGAGAGTCCACACGGCGATCCCCGCCGCGCGCTCCCTCGCTGGGCTCGAGGTCGTGGGATCGCGCTTCGCAAGCGGTGCCGCCTGAACGGCTCGCTCGACCGCCTCCAGCCTTCGGTTCGTCTCCGTCATGGCGCCCAGGATCGCGGCCAGGTCCCCGCCCGCGGTGCTGCTCCGTTCCTTCGCGGGGATCGCGTTCAGTGCCTGATCGTTCGCGGCTCTCGCGGATTCGAGGAAGGTCTCTCGTCGGCTCATAGCTCACTCCGAGTCGCCGTTGCAGGCCGGTCCAGCTGAAGGACGGTCCGAGCTCCTGGCCGGGGATCACCTCGTCACCCAGGCGATAGACAATCGCGCGCACCTCGCCACCGCGACCGAGCAGCGGGAGCGGCCGGACGCCGGCGGACTCAAGGCGCTCGAGGAGCACGCTCATCGAGGGCGCGTCCGTCGCTGCCGCTCGGACGTAGGCCGCGGCGACGCTCCGCGACAACGGGCTCGGAGCGACGCTCCTGGCGAGCGCAGGCAGCGCCAGCCGACCGGCAGCCGTCGCGAGCCGTGCGCCATAGAAGAGCAGTCCGAGAGGTGAGCGCGCCGCCGTGGCGAGGTCGAGAATCGGCGCCACGGCGCCCAGTTCGGGCGTCCGGCGCACGGCAAGGCGAAGCGCCGAACGAGGAGAGCGAAGAGCGTAGGCCACGCGAACAGCGTCGGCGGGGCCGTCGAGCGCCCCGGCGCCGCTGCGGGCGAGTCCGGCCGTGGCGCCCGACACGACGCCGCGCCGCGCGGCGCTCGGGAGTGCGCCGAGCTCCTTCCGCAGCGCATCGAGGCTCGCC
>JAHDVN010000276.1 GCA_023384635.1 Thermoanaerobaculia bacterium | reverse complement strand
CAGATCCTCCACGGCCAGCGCCTCTTCGAGGAGGCGTTCGGCCGGCGCTCGGGCGACCTGTTCCTGCCCGACTGCTTCGGCTTCCCCCTCCACTTGCCGACGGTTGCCGCCCACGCCGGGGTGATCGGGTTCGCGACCCAGAAGCTCCGGCTCCGCGGCGAGCTTCGGGCTGCCGCGCCGATCCCGTTCCCGCTCGGGGTCTGGGAGGGGCCGGACGGCTCGAGGCTCCTCGCGGCGCTCGACCCGGGCGGCTACGGCGAGCCGGTCGAGACCGACCTCGGCACCGATCCGGAGTGGCTCGCGAAGTTCCGCGACCTCGCCGCCGCGGGGCACCCCGAGGTGGCACTCCTCTTCACCGGGGTCGGGGACAAGGGGGGTGCGCTCGGGGCGGCGACCCTCCGGCGCCTCGAGGAGGCGGCGCGCAGCGCCGGCCCGATCCGGGTCCTCCCCGCGGCGTCCGAGCAGATCTTCCGGGATCTCTCCCCAGACGAGCGGGAGCGGCTGCCGCGCTACCGGGGCGAGCTCCTGCTCGCCGTCCACGCCACCGGGGGGTACAGCTCCCAGCGCGCCGTGAAGCGGTGGAACGCCGCCTGCGAACGGTACGCGGACCTCGCGGAGCGGGCTTCGGCGATCGCCACGGCAACCGCCGGGCTGCCGCACCCCGGAGCCGAGCTCCGCGCCGCCTGGCAGACCTTCCTCGCCCACCAGATGCACGACACGCTCTGCGGGACCGCGATCCCGGCCGCCAACCGGATCGCCTGGAGAGACCAGCACCTCGCTCTGGCGCGCTTCCGGAGAGCGCTCCGGCACGCCGCGGCGGCGGTCTGCCGCGACCTCGACACGCGCGTCGCCGGCCGGCCCCTGGTCCTCTTCAACCCGCACCCGGTGGAGGTGGAAGAGCCGATCGAGGTGGCTCTCGAGGCGCCGCCGGCGGGTCAGCGCCCCTGGCGGCTGGTGGGCCCGGCAGGAGAGGTGCTGGCCGTGCAGGAGCTCGCCTCCGCCTCCGGGTGCCGTCTGCTCGTCGCGCCGCGGCTCCCACCGCTCTCGTTCTCCGTCTGGTCTCTGGAGGAGGGCGACGGAGCGCTCCCGGGCGCGCCGGCTCGCTGGGAAGAGGGCGTTCTCGACAACGGTGTCCTGCGGGCCGGGCTCGGCGAACGGGGCGAGCTCGCGAGCCTCCGCCTCGACGGGAGCGAGCTCCTCGGCGCGCCGCTCGCGTTCGAGCTCCTCCCGGACCGCTCCCGCCGCTTCCCCGCCTGGGAGCTGCTCTACGAGGACCTCCGGGAGATGCCGGAGCGGCTCGCACCGGCCGCCGCCCCGCTCGCGCTCGAGCGCGGGCCGCTGCGCGCCGGGGTCGCTGCGGAGCTGCGGCACGGCCGGACGCGGATCCGGCAGGAGCTGAGGCTGGCCGCGGCGGGCTCGCGGCGACGCCTCGAGATCGGGCTCCGGCTCGACTGGTGGCACCGGGGGCGTACCCTCAAGCTCGCCCTCCGGCTCCCCGGTCCCTCCGCGCCGCGGGCGACCTTCTGGAGCGGCCTCGCCCCGGTGGAGCGCGGGGTCGCCCAGCCGCGCCTCTACGAGGTCCCCGCCCAGGGCTGGGCCGACCTCTCTCCCGGGGACGGCGCGGGCGCCGGCGTGGCGTTGCTCTGGCACGGTCCGCGCGGCCTCGACCGCCCGGAACCCGCGAGCCTGCGCCTCACGCTGGTGCGCACTCCCGCCGTCGGCCGGCGCTTCCGCTACCAGGTCGACCAGGACCTCGGCGAGCACCGCGAACGCCTCGCCCTCTTCGCCCACCAGGGCGGTTGGCTCGCCGGCGGCTGCGACGAGGAGGCGGAGCTCTTCCGCCTCCCGCCCGTGGCGTTCGCCTGCGACCGCCACGCCGGGTCGGCCGGGCGCCTCCTCCAGCTCGGCGAGCTCCGCGGAGAAGGGAGCGCGCTCCAGGCCCTCAAGGTCGCCGAGGACTCCTCCGCCCTCGTCTGGCGGCTCCGGGAGCGGGCAGGACGGGAAACCTCGGCCGCGCTCCGGCTCGCCGTCCCCTGCTCGCACGTCGCCACGCTCGACGGCACCGAGCAGCCGCTCGGGGCCGAGGGGGCCGGAGCCGGGGAGGTGAGCGTCCCCCTCCGGCCGTTCGGCCTCGCGGCGGTGGCGACGGTGCTCGCCCCGCCGCAGCCCGGCCGGACGACGGACGCGCGGCCTCTCGCGCTCTCCCCCGACCTCGCCATCTCGACCCTCTACGGCGAGGTTGCCGGTCGCGGCTTCGACGGCCGGTGCCGCGCCTTTCCCTCCGTTCTGGTTCCCGACCGCCTGGAGGTCGGAGGCGTGGCCTTCCTGCTCGCGCGGGACGAGCGCGGGCGCCTGCTCGCGCTCGCGCCTCGCGGCCAGTGCCTCGCGTTGCCGGCGCACGCACAGGAGGATCTCCACCTCCTCCTCGCCGCCGCCGGCCGCAGGAGCCGCAGGGCCGAGCTGACGATCGGCGGGCGGCGGCTCGGCCGGGAGATCCCCGGCTGGCGCGGGCCGCTCGGCACCGCAGACCAGGTGCGGCGACTCCACCCGCTGCTGCCGCTGCGCCGGCTCGCACGCGGCTGCGAGCGGCGGGTCGACCTCGGCTGGGTCGCCACCCACCTCCACGACCGGAGAGGTCGCAACCTGCCCGAACCCGGACTGCTCTACCTCTGGCGAGTCCCTCTGGCGCCGGGAGATGCCGAGGTCGTCCTGCCCCGCGATCCCACCCTGCGCCTGGTGGCGGCGAGCCTCGCCCCCGCTTGGCTGGGGGCGGCGCTCCCGGCCTCTCCGCTCCCCGGCTGAGATCCGCCGGCGGGCGCGGCTCAGGTGCGGAAGCCGTGGTGGCGGGCCTCACCCTCCGGCTCGACGTGGATCGAGATCTCGGCCCCCTCGAGCACCGCGGCGATCGCTCCCTCGACGCGGTCGCAGATCTCGTGCGCCGCCGCGACGGAAAGAGAGCCCGGAACCACCAGATGGAACTCGACGAAGGTGGTCGCCCCGGCGCGGCGAGTGCGCAGATCGTGGAACTCGAGCGCCGGGGCCATGGCGCCGTCGATCGCCTCCTCGAGGGCCGCGGCGAGGTCGGGAGTGACCGCCTCGTCCATGAGACCGGTGAGCGAGGAGCGCACCGTGCGGCCGCCGAGCCAGAGGATGTAGCCGCCGGCCAGCACCGCCACCGCCGGATCGATCGTCCACCAGCCGGTGCCCCAGGCGAGGCCGACCCCGGCGACCACGGCGAGCGACGAGACGACGTCGCTCCCGACGTGGTGCCCGTCGGCGACGAGCGCCGGCGACCGCCAGCGCTTCCCGGTGCGGACCAGGACGATCGCGAGGAGGAGGTTCAGGCCCGTGGCCACGAGCGAGAGCGCGAAGCCGGTGCCGAGCTCCCGCGCCGGCGCCGGCTCGAGAAAGCGGCGGGTCGCTTCGAAGAGGATGGTCAGGGCGGCGAGCAGGATCAGCCCACCCTCGAGCCCGGCCGAGAAGTACTCGGCCTTCTGGTGACCGAAGGGGTGATTGGCATCGGCGGGGCGCTGGGAGACGCGCACCGCGACCGCCGCGGCGAGCGCGGCGACGACGTTGACGATCGACTCGAGGGCGTCGGAGAGGAGCGCGACCGAGCCCGTGACGATGTAGGCCGCGATCTTCAGCAACAGCACGACCACGCCGGTCACGACGCTGGCGAGCACTGCGCGGCGGACGGCCACGCTCGCCTGCTGGGCCGCCGGGGGGCTCATTCCAACGGGTCCGCGGCGGCCGGCTCGTCCTCGAGCAGGTCGGGCCAGGGCCCGGTGTCGACCTCCAGGAGGTCGACCTCCTGGATCAACCAGTCCCCGGTCTCCTGCAGCCAGGCGATGCGGAAGTCGTACGACTGGCGACTGGGGCCGGCCCCCGAGTCGGTCCAGGCCTCCACCCGCAGGCGCATGCGCGCCGTGCCGCGCTCGGCGTCCACGGCTACGGAGCGCTGCCGGTTCACGAGCCGCAGCGTGCGGACGCTCGCGCGGTAGCCTGCCACGACGCGCGCCAGCTCCTGGGTGTCGCGGATCGCCCCCTCGTAAGGCCGCGCGAGCACCAGGAAGCCGGGTGCGAACATCTCCGAGACCTTCCGCGCCCGCCCGAAGGAGGTGAGCTGGTCCTCGGGGCCGCTCTTGGCGAGCAGCTCCTCGAGGCGGTCGAGGCGGCGCAGGATGACGTTGCGATCGCTGCGCCAGTAGCCGAAGAGGAGCAGGAGGGCGGCGGCGAGAACGAGCAGCAGGAGGGCCTTGCGCGTCATCGTTCGGTCTCGGTCCCGTGCTTCGTGGCGGGGCTCGTCCGGAGTCTACGCCCACGGCCCGCGGTGCGGGCGGCCGGCCGGGCGGGGGCGGCCCGCCCGGCGGCCGGCGCGCTCAGACGAGCTTGGCGTGGAGCTCGATCTCGATCGCGGCGAGCGCCCGCGAGACGGGACAGCCGGCCTTCGACGCCGCCGCCAGCTCCTGGAACTTCGCCTCGTCGATCCCGGGCACCGTGGCCTCGGTGTGGAGCTCGACCTTGGCGATCGAGAAGCCCGTTTCCCCCTTGACGAGGTGGACGCGCGCGTCGGTGGCGACGCGCTCCGGAGCGAAGCCGTTCTTGCCGAGGGTGGCGGCGAACGCCATCGAGAAGCAGCCCGCGTGGGCGGCGCCGATGAGCTCCTCCGGGTTCGTCCCCGGCTCCTCCTCGAAACGCGTCTTGAACGAGAAC
>JAHDVN010000275.1:2499-4728 GCA_023384635.1 Thermoanaerobaculia bacterium | reverse complement strand
CGACGGCGTCGCCTACCCGGACACGCTGGTCGGCACCGACTCGCACACGACGATGGTCAACGGCCTCGGCGTGCTCGGCTGGGGCGTGGGCGGCATCGAGGCCGAGGCGGCGATGCTCGGCCAGGCGATCGCCATGCTCATCCCGCAGGTGATCGGCTTCCGCCTCTCGGGCCGCCTCCCCGAGGGGGCGACCGCCACCGACCTCGTGCTCACCGTGACGCAGCTGCTCCGCCAGCGGGGCGTGGTCGGCAAGTTCGTCGAGTTCTTCGGCCCGGGTCTGGCGGAGCTGCGCCTCGCCGACCGCGCCACGATCGCCAACATGGCGCCCGAGTACGGGGCGACCTGCGGCATCTTCCCGGTCGACCAAGCGGCGCTCGACTACCTCGCCTTCACCGGCCGCCCGGCCGAGCGCATCGCGCTGGTCGAGGCCTACTGCAAGGCGCAGGGGCTCTTCCACGGTCCCGGCACGCCGGAGGCCGAGTACACCGACGTCCTCGCGCTCGACCTCGGGTCGGTCGAGCCCTCCCTCGCCGGCCCGCGGCGGCCGCAGGACCGGGTGGTGCTGGGCGACGTGAAGCGCAGCTTCGCCGGCGAGCTCGAGAAGATGCTGGCGATGCCGCGCAAGGCGGCGCCGGCCGCCGCCAACGCGCCTGCCGCCGTCGCCGAGGCCCCCGCCGGGGTGCGCGCCACCCACCTCGGCGAGACGTTCGAGCTCGCCCACGGGGCGGTGGTGATCGCCGCCATCACGAGCTGCACGAACACCTCGAACCCTTCGGTGATGCTCGCCGCCGGCCTGGTGGCCAAGAAGGCCGTGGAGCGGGGCCTCACCGCCCGCCCCTGGGTCAAGACCAGCCTCGCCCCGGGCTCGAAGGTGGTGACGGAGTACCTGCGCGAGGCGGGCCTCACCCCCTACCTCGACGCGCTCCGCTTTCACCTCGTCGGCTACGGCTGCACCACCTGCATCGGCAACAGCGGCCCGCTCCCGGCGCCGGTCTCGAAGGCGATCGAGGAGGGGCAGCTGGTGGCGGTCTCGGTCCTCTCCGGCAACCGGAACTTCGAGGGCCGGATCAACGCCGAGGTGCGCGCCAACTACCTCGCCTCGCCGCCGCTGGTGGTGGCCTACGCGCTCGCCGGCCGGATCGACGTCGATCTGACCACCGAGCCGCTCGGCACCGGGAGCGACGGCCGGCCGGTCTACCTCGCGGAGATCTGGCCGACCCAGGCGGAGATCGAGGAGGCGGTGCGCACCGCCGTGAAGCCGGAGATGTTCGAGCAGCAGTACGCCGACGCCGTCCTCGGCGACGAGGCGTGGCGGGCGCTGCCGGTGCCGACCGGCGACACCTACGCCTGGGAGGAGGATTCGACCTACGTCCGCCGGGCCCCGTTCTTCGACGACCTGCCGCCGGAGCCGGCGCCGGTGGAGGACCTGGCGGGAGTGCGGGTGCTCGCCCTCTTCGGCGACTCGATCACCACCGACCACATCTCCCCGGCCGGCTCGATCAAGGCCGACAGCCCGGCGGGCCGCTACCTGGTCGCCCAGGGGGTCCCCCCCTCGGAGTTCAACTCCTACGGCTCGCGCCGCGGCAACCACGAGGTGATGGTGCGCGGCACCTTCGCCAACGTGCGGCTGCGCAACCGGCTGGTGCCGGAGATCGAGGGGGGCTTCACCCTCCACCTGCCCGACCGGGTGCCGATGTCGATCTACGACGCCGCCGAGCGGTACGCCGGGGAGGGGGTGCCGCTCGTCATCCTGGCGGGCAAGGAGTACGGCTCCGGCTCGTCGCGCGACTGGGCGGCCAAGGGGCCACGCCTGCTCGGGGTGCGGGTGGTGGTGGCCGAGAGCTTCGAGCGGATCCACCGCAGCAACCTGATCGGCATGGGGATCCTGCCCCTCGAGTTTCCGGCCGGGGAGTCGGCGGCGAGCCTGAACCTGACCGGCGAGGAGACCTTCGCCTTCGAGGGGATCGCCGCCGGGGTGGCCTCGGGCTTCGTCGCCGGGTCACCAGGAAGCCGGGAGGTGACGGTGGTGGCCCGCCGGGAGGACGGTTCGGAGCTCCGCTTCGCGGCCAAGGTCCGGCTCGACACCCCGCAGGAGGTCGTCTACTACCGCCACGGCGGGATCCTGCAGTACGTGCTGCGCCAGCTGCTGCAGGGGGGCTGAGGCCGGCCGGGCGACGAAAAAAGCCCCGCGCCGTGGAGGGAGACGGCACGGGGGGAGGAGAGGGAGCC
>JAHDVN010000275.1:0-2489 GCA_023384635.1 Thermoanaerobaculia bacterium | reverse complement strand
GTAAGGGGGTGGGGGTCCCGTGACCCCGGACGGGCCCGGCTCCCCGAGGTGCCCGTCCACTCATTTCAACGTTGCAAACCTCGGGCCGGATTCCCCGGCGGCCGGGGCCCGAAAAGGACCCGCGGGCTCCGGGAGGGCGAGGGGCCGGCCGGGGCCCCGGAGGGGAGGCTCGCGATGCGGATCTACGTCACCGGCGCCACCGGCTACATCGGCCGCGCCCTCTGCCTGCGGCTGGCGGCCGCCGGCCACGAGGTGCGGGCCCTCGCCCGCTCCCCGGAGCGGGCGGAGCCGCTCCGCGCCGCCGGGGTCGCGACCTTTCCCGGCGACGTCACCGACCGCGCCTCGCTCCGGGTGGGGATGTCCGGGGCTGACTGGGTGATCCACGGGGCGGCGCTCCTCTCGCCCACCGCCTCGCTGGCCGCGATGCAGGCGGTCAACGTGGCCGGCAGCGAGAACGTGGCATCGCTCGCCTACAAGCTCGGAGTCGGGGGGCTCCTCTCGATCGCCTCGGTCGCCGCCTTCGGGGGGAGCCCGGAGGACGGCTCCCCGGCCACCGAGGAGAGCCCGGTCCTCCTCCCGTTTCCCACCCCGTACAGCCGGACGAAGCACGACGGCCAGCGCGCCATCGAGGGGTGGGCGAAGCAGGGCCTGCGGGTGCGGAGCGTCTACCCGGGGCTCGTCTACGGCCCGCCGGGCAAGAAGGAGGGGGCGAACTACTTCCTCCGGCAGATGATGCTCGGGCGCTTCCCGGCCCTGGTCGGGGCGGAGCGCCGGGCGAGCTGGGTCTTCCTCGACGACGCGGTCGACGCCATCCTGGCGGTCCTCGACCGGGGCCGGGACGGGCGGGGCTACCTGCTCGCCGGGGAGGTCGTGACGGTGCGCGAGCTCGCCCGGCAGGTCGCCGCGATCTCCGGGACCCCCGCCCCGCGCCGGGAGCTCCCGGTCGGCACCGCCCGCCTGCTGCTCGCGCTCGCCGCGCCGTTCTGGCGCCTCCGCGGCCGCCGGCCGCCGATCCCCCCCGCCCAGCTCGACTCCCTCTCCCGCCACTGGGCTTTCGACGACCGCCGGGCGCGCGAGGAGCTCGGCTGGACCCCCCGGCCGCTGGCCGACGGGCTGCCGCCGACCCTCGCCTACCTCGCGAGCGCAAAGTGAGGGTGGCGGGCTGCTGGTAGGCTCCGCCGGCGATGTTCACCGTCTGCAAGGAGTTCTCCTTCTCCGCCGCGCACGCGATCCGCGGCCACACGCGCGGCTGCCAGAACCTGCACGGCCACAACTACCGGGTGCGCCTCTGCGTCGCCTCCGAACGGCTCGACGCGCTCGGCATGGTGATCGACTTCGCGGACTTGAAGGCGATCGCGCAGGAGGTCCTCGGCCGCTTCGACCACTCGGTCCTGAACGACCACCCGCCGTTCGACGCCGAGCGCAACACCACCGCCGAGCTCCTGGCCGAGCACGTCTACCGCGAGGTCGCCGCGCGCCTGCCCGCCGGTCGCCGGATGCGCCGCGTGGAGGTCTGGGAGACCGACACCTCCGCGGCGATCTACGAGGCGTGAGCGCCGTGGCGGCCCCGGCCGCTGGGCTCCGGCCGGCCGACCCGCACCTCGCGCTCCCCCCCGCCGAGCGGGTGAAGCTCTCCGAGCTCTACCTCTCGCTCCAGGGGGAGTCGACCTACGCCGGCCGCCCCTGTTTCTTCATCCGCCTGACCGGCTGCCAGATGCGCTGCGTCTGGTGCGACAGCGCGCACGCCTTCCACGGCGGCAGCTGGTGGAGCGTCGACGAGGTGGTGGCCGAGGCGGCCCGGCAGGGGATCCCGCTCGTCGAGGTCACGGGCGGCGAGCCGCTCCTCCAGCCCGGTGCCCTCACCCTCCTCGCGCGCCTCGCCGACGCCGGCCACGAGGTGCTCCTCGAGACCGGCGGGGGAGTGGACATCTCCCGCGTCGACCCGCGGGTGAGGAGAATCGTCGACGTGAAGTGCCCCGGCTCGGGCGAGGCGGCCCACAACCGGTGGGAGAACCTCGAGCACCTGCGCCCGACCGACGAGCTCAAGCTCGTCCTCGCCGACGAGGCCGACTACCTCTGGGCCCGCGAGCAGATCCGCGAGCGGAACCTCGCCGCGCGCTGCCCGGTCCACCTCTCCCCGGTCCACGGCGCCCTCGAGCTGCCCGCCCTCGCCGCCTGGATCCTCAGCGACCGCCTCCCCGTCCGCCTCACCCTCCAGCAGCACAAGCTCATCTGGGGGCCGGAGGCGCCGGGGGTGAAGGGGGGTGTGGCACACGGCTCCGCACCTTCACATCGCCGGGCGCTGAAAACTCGGGAAGAGCGGCCGGAACGATTCTCAGTGCTAGGGGCGGGGCGCGGAATGGTGGACGGGGTGTTTGCCTGTCCCTGTTTCGACCTGTTTCGAGGGCCTCAGGACCGCCTGGGCTCGCAGTGCCTTCCTGCGCGGCGCATGGTGTCGAGAGCGTTTTGGAGTGCCTGTGCCCGGCCTA
>JAHDVN010000274.1 GCA_023384635.1 Thermoanaerobaculia bacterium | reverse complement strand
TTCCTCTTCTCGGGCGTCGCCTTGGCGGTCTTGCCGCGCCCGGGCGGGGCGCTGGCGGAGGTGTGGAGGCGGCGAGCTCCCCCGAGCGGGGGCGGGCGGTGAGGGCGAGCGCCGGCGTGGCCGTGCGCTGGAAGGCGGCGCGCTCCGGATCGAAGTAGACGAGCTCGACCGGCGGCAGGAGGTGGGTGCCCGGCTGTTCGGGGACGAGGACGTAGCGCCAGGTGCGGCTGCTCTGCAGTCTCCCCTTGACGAGCTGCTCGTCGCTGCGGCTCTCGGGGGGGAAGGAGCGGATCCCGGCCGGCAGATCGAGCTCCGGGTCCGGGAGGGTGCGGAGGTTGCCGCTGCCGCTGAGGGCGACGGTGAGGGTCGTCGCCTCGCCGGCCGTGACCGCGGGCGGATCGAGGGTCGCGTCGAACCGCAGACTTCCCACCGCCCCGCGGAAGCCCGCCGGGGCGGCGGGGAGGGGCCGGACGTCGACCACCACCGGGGCACTGGTCCGCCGCAGCTCGGTGAGGCGGCCGAACGGGGCGCCGAAGGCGGCCAGCTCGGCGACGCTGGCGACGACGTCGACCGTCGCCGCGCCGATCTCCACCGGCCCCGCCGACAGCGGGAAGATCGCCTTCTGCAGCAGCGCCACGCGCCCGAAACGCTCTCCGCCGACCTCGACCCACTCGGGGCGGGGCTCCGCGGGCAGGGTCAGGTCCTTCACCCAGAAGCCCTCGAGCTCCGGCAGCACGCGCGGCTGGACGCTGCGGATGTCGGCCTGGGTGAGCAGGAAGAGGGAGTAGACGGCCTGCTGGCCGACGAACGGCCGCGCCGGCTCGACCACCGCCTGGAGCCGCACCTTCGGCGGCGGGCCCGTGGCGCGCGCCTCCCGGCGCGGAAAGAGCTCGGGGAAGAGGGTGGCGAACGGGTCCTGGGGTGCCGGGGCCGCGGCCCGCCGGCCGGGCGGCGCCACCTCCTCGACCCGCGCCTCGAGGTCGGGGAGGCGGTGCCGTGTCTCGCCGAGCTCGACCGAGAGCCCGCGCACGTGGGCTGCGCCGGTGGCGAGCGGCCGCAGCCGCCAGCGGAAGCTCACGCTGCGGCTGGTCTCGCCGTTGACGAAGCGGAAGTTCTCCGAGCGCGAGGGGCCGGCGACGATCTCCAGGTTCTCGAGCGCGAACGACGGCGGGCCGACGCGCAGCGACCCGAAGCCGCCCGAGCCGATGTCGACGATCAGCGTCGCGATCTCGTCGACGCCGATCACCTCCGGCTCGAGGCGGGCCGAGAGCTGCGCCCCGCCCTCGTCCGCGGCGCGCGCCGGACCCCCCGGAGCGGAGAGGGCGAGGAGGGCCACGAGGAGGGCCACGGGGAGGCCGGGGGCCGCCGCTCTCACCAGTCGATCTCCACCTTGGCCCGCGCCGCCGCGCGCTCTTCCGCGGCCCGCCGTCGCTGCTCGCGCTCCAGGCTCTCGACCGCCTCGAGCAGGGCCTGGGCCTGGTCCCGCGTCATGTCGGGTTGCTGCTGGAACTCCTGGTTCGCGCTCCCGCCGGCGGGCGGCTCGGGCGGCGACTCCTGCTCTCCGGGCGGGGTCGATCCCCCCTGCTGCTCTCGCTCCTGCGGCTCGCCGCGGGGCGACTGGCCCGTGTCGCCCTGCTGCTCCGAGCGCTGGCGCTCGAGGGCGCGGAGGGCGAGCTCCAGGTTGTGCTTCGCGTCGGGCGAGGCCGGATCGCGCCGCAGGCTCTCGACGTAGGCGGCGACCGCGCCGGCGGCGTCGCCGGCGCCGAGTCGCGCGTTGCCGAGGTTGTACCAGGCGCGCGGAGCGAGCTCGGGAGTGGCGTCGCGCGCCGCCCCCGCGAGAAGCGGCTCGGCCCCCTCGGCGCCCGCGGCGAGGCGGGAGGTGCCGGCGTTGAACCGCGTCTCGGCCGCCGCGGGGGCGAGCCGGAGCGCCTGCTCGAACGGCCCGCGCGAGGCCTCCGGGTCCGCGCCCTCCCCCCACGCGGCGAGACCCGTGCGCGTCCGCTCGCCGGCGTTGAAGAGCCAGCGCTCGCCGGGGGCGGGGCTCTCCGGGGCCGGCGGCGCCGCGGCGAGCAGCGAAAGGCCGAGCAGCGCGGCCGGGACTCTCATCGATCCTCCTGCGCGAACGGACGCGGGGCGTGGGCGTAGGGGGTCCAGACGAGGGCGGCCAGGAGCGCGGCGGCGGCGAGTGCGAGCGGCCACTGGAAGCGCTCCGCGAGCGTGGTCACGACCTCGTCGTCGACGGCGCGGCCCTCCATCTCGCGGATCCGTGCCGCGATCGGCGCCGGGTCGGCGGCGGCCGCCGCGGCGAGCAGGAGCTCGCCGCCGGTCGCCGACGCGAGCTGGGCGAGCGGCGCGGTGTCGAGCTGGCTCACGACCACCCGCCCCTGCCGGTCCCGCTTGTAGGCCTGCCCGGAGGCGCCGTCGGGGACCGGTCCCCCCGACGCCGTGCCGACCGCCACTGCGTGCACGACGACACCGGCCTCGCGCAGGCGCTCGGCGATCGCCGCCACCGACTCGCCGTGAATCTCGCCGTCGGAGAGCACGACCATCGCGCGGTGCTTCTGTCCCCCCTCGGGGAAGAGGGCCAGGGCGCGCTCCAGCGCGGGTCCGAGGCGGGTTCCCGCCACCGGCGCCGAGCCGGGCTCCACCCCGTCGAGCACGAGGTCGATGGCGGCGGCGTCCACCGTCAGCGGGGCCAGCACCACGCCGGTCCCCTCCGCCTGCACGAGGGCCATCCGGTTGCCCGGCAGCGCCGCGACCAGGCGCCGCAGGAGCGACTGCGCGACCCAGAGCCGGCTCGGCGTGACGTCCACCACCGCCATCGAGCGCGAGGTGTCGAGCACGAAGACGACGTCCACGCCCTGCCGCTCGACGGTCTCCACGCGCTCGCCCCCGCGCGGCCGCGCGAGGCCGGCGGCGGTGGCGAGGAGCGCCAGGGCGGGCAGGAGCGCGAAGGCCGCGGGACGGGCGAAGCCGCCGGCGCGCAGCCGGGGCCAGAGGCCGCGGGAGACCCACGCCGCCTCGTCGGCGGCGCGGCGGCGCAGGACCCACCAGGAGCCGAGCGCCGCGAGCGGCGCCAGCGCCAGGAGCCAGAGCAGGAGCGGCGAGCCGAGCCTCATGGCTCCACCGTGACCCGGATCGCCGCCAGCGCGGGGGCGAGGGTGAGCAGAGCGAGCGCCGCCCAGGCGAACGGCGCGAAACGCTCCTCGTAGCGCACGTACCGCTTCACCTTGAGCGGCGTCTTCTCGAGGCGGTCGATCTCGGCGAATACGCCGGCGAGGGCGCGCGGATCGGCGGCCTGGAAATACGCGCCGCCGGTGCGCTCGGCGACCTCGCGCAACAGCGGCTCGTC
This sequence comes from Thermoanaerobaculia bacterium, assembly GCA_023384635.1. Classification (GTDB taxonomy): domain Bacteria; phylum Acidobacteriota; class Thermoanaerobaculia; order Multivoradales; family JAGPDF01; genus JAAYLR01. The sequence continues at coordinate 1,378 of JAHDVN010000274.1, read as the reverse complement.
GACCTCGACGTCCATCATCGCGCGCCGGACGGTGGTGCGGCCGGTGATCGGGTCGCGTACCGGGACCGGCACCGGGACCCGCCCGGAGGTGCCGACGCCGATCGTGTAGACGCGGATCCCGAGGCCGGCGCAGAGGGCGGTGGCCGAGCGGGGGTCGATCTCCCCCGCATTGTTGACGCCGTCGGTGACCAGCACCGCGACGCGGCTCTTCGCCCCCCCGGCTTCCAGGCGGCGCGCGGCGCTCGCGAGAGCGACCCCGATCGCCGTGCCGTCCGCCACCTCGTTGAGCTCGACCGCGGCGATCAGCTCGTCGAGCAGGCGGCGGTCGGTGGTGAGCGGGGCGCGCGTCATCGCGGTGCCGCCGAAGACGGTGAGGCCGAGCCGGTCGGCGGGTCGCCTCGAGACGAAGTCGCGCAGCACGCCCTTCGCGACACCCAGGCGGTTCTCCGGCTGGAAGTCCTCGGCGCCCATGCTGCCGGAGATGTCGAGCACGAGCTGGATGTCGATCCCCTCGGTGAGGCTCTCCTCCCAGCTGTAGCCGGCCTGCGGTCGCGCCAGGGCGAGGAGCAGCGCCGCCAGCGCGCCCAGCTTCAGGTAGAAGGGGAGATGCAGCCGCCAGCGCCCGGCCGGGGCCGAGGGCAGGCGGCTGACCAGGAGCGCGCCGTGCCGCGGCCGGTGATGGTGCCACCAGGCGAGCAGCGGCAGCGCCGCCAGGCCGAAGAGCCAGAGGGGCGAGGCGAAGACGGGGAACTGGCTCACGCCGCGGCCTCCGTCTCCGCCGGCGCCGGCCGCAGCCCGTCCTCGATCGCGAGGGCGACCCCGCGCGCCACCTCGATCCGCGCCGCGAGCTCGGCGGCGGAGGCCGGGCGCCGGGCGAACTTCACCTGGTCGCAGTCGCGCAGCAGCTGCACCGCGCCGCGCACGAGCTCGCGTCCGAGGTCGCGGCCCGCGAGTTGCCGGCCGATCTCCGAGGTGGTGCTCTCGGCGGCGTGGAAGCCGAGCGCGCGGCCGAGGTAGCGGCGCAGCGCGAGCGAGAGCGCCGTGTGCCCGGCTTCGGGAGCGGCGGCGGGCAGAGGGGCGAGCGCGGCGAGAAGCTCCGCGAGCGGCGGCACGGCGGGCCGCGGCGCGGTCTCGCGGCGCCGGCTCCGCGCGCGCTCGGCGAGCAGCGCGGCGGCCGCGGCGGCGAAACAGAGCAGGGCCGCGAGCAGCCACCAGAAAGCGGCCGGCGTCGGGAGGGGAACCGGCGGCGCCGGCGGCCGCGGCGCGGGCTCCTGCTCCCCCTCCGGGAGCACCGAGCGCACGGTCAGCGTGGCGGGCGCACCGGCGAGCCGGACGCCACCGGCGACCACCTCGGGCGGGGGCAACGGGACGGTGCCGG
>JAHDVN010000273.1 GCA_023384635.1 Thermoanaerobaculia bacterium | reverse complement strand
GCATCGAGCCCGAGAGGTCGAGCGTGATCCCGATCGTGAGCGGGAGATCCCGCACCGGCTCGAAGCGCGCCAGCTTCTGCGGCCGGCCCCGGTCGAGGAGGGTGAAGTCGGCCTCGGTGAGCCCCTCGGCCGGGCGGCCCGCGGCGTCGAGGACGGTGGCGAAGACCTCCACCAGCCGCACGTCCAGCTCCTCGAGGTACTTCGGCACGTTGAGGAAGCGCACGTCCTCGGCCCGCGCGCCGTCGCTGAAGTAGGCGGCGGCGGAGAGGAAGGAGATCTCCTCCCCTTCGGGGATCCGCACCCGCGCCTCCCAGGGCGGCCGCTCGCGCGTCGCGACCAGCTCGTCGCCGACCCGGAACTCCACGCGCTCGACGCGCCGCCCCTCGGGCACCACCACCGCGGCGCGCGCCAGCACCTCGCCGGTGACGCGCGCCCCGCGGCGCGGCTCGAGCAGCGTGATCCGCGGCTCGCCCTGCGGCTGGTTCAGGACCACCTCGTCGGCGGCCACCACCTCGCCCGCGGCGTCGAGCCCCTCGGCGCGCACCACCTGCTCGCCCGGCAGGTTCGGGAGCCGCAGCTCGGCGGTCCAGGGGGGAGCCGAGCGAGTCAGTTGCGCCTTGCCGTCGAGGTAGAAGACGACGCGCCGGATCCGCTCGCCGGTGACGATCGCCTCGGCGCGCCAGAGCCCGAAGACGACGTCCGAGGCGGGCGGGACGAGGAGCAGGCTGTCGCGGCCGGGGATCTGCTGGCGCCCGAGCTCCTCGCCGAGCGCGACGAGCGCTCCCTCGGGCAGCGGTGGCGCGGCCTCCGGCTCCGGCAGTGCGGGGACGGTGAAGGTGCGGGCCACGGTAGTGGCGGCGCCGCCCACCTCGTCGCGCAGCCGCAGGCGCAGGACGTACGGCCCGCCGGGGCGCAGCGCGCGCTCGGTGGCGAGGACGATCGGCACCCCGGGCTCCGGCGGCGGCAGGACGAAGCGGCCGCGGAAGGTCTCGAAGGGGGCGCCGCCCTGCTCGACCAGCCCCTCGGCGGCGATCCGCAGCTCGCGCTTCGAGCCCTCCTCGGCGGGCGCGAGCGGGGCGTCGGGCGGCAGCGCCACGAGCAGGCGGGCGACGATCCGCTGCCCGCGCGCCTCGGGGAAGGAGACGCGGACCTCGGCGACCGGGAGCTCCGGCCGCTCGGGCTGCTCCGTCGGGGGGGTGGCGGCCGCCGCGCGCGCCCAGGCCGCGAGGTCGGCGGGCGGGGCGAGGAAGGCGGCGAAGTCGGCGTCCTTCGGCCTCCCCTTGCGGAAGCCGGTCAGGCCTTCCACGCCCGTGGCGCGGTCGACCTCCTCGGCGCGGTCGCAGACCTGGAGGTCGACCCGCTTGCCGACCACGAAGCGGCGCAGCTCCTCCCACTGGTCGAGCACGTACTCCATCTCGGCGGTGTAGAGGACGCGCTTGCCGTCGGTCGGGAGCCAGAGGCGGTAGCCCTCCGAGGGGGAGGGACGGAAGAGGAGGAGCCGTTCGGGGGTCCGGCCCGGATAGCTCCAGAGCTCGAGCGGGCGGAAGACCTGGCCGCACTCGACGGTCGTCCGCTCGGCGGGCGCGCCGTGCAGGAAGAGCAGCCGCGCGCGGTCGTCGGCCCAGCCGAGCACCGCGCGCTCGGCCAGCTGCCGGCGCCGCGCGACGCCGAGGGCGAGCTCGTTGTCGGGCGTCTCGGGGAGCGGGTCGCGCGCCAGGAAGGCGGCGAGGCGGTGCCCGCGCGCCTCCGGGTCGAGCCGCTCCGCCTCGCGCCGCTCGGCCTCGGGCAGCAGGAGGAGGAGCGCCTCGGCGGTGTCGCCGGCCACCGGCTCCGGGGGCGGCGCCGCGGCGGCGAGGGGGCCCGTCCAGGCGAGGGCGGCGGCGAGGGCGGCGGCGGCGGCGAGGCGGGCGGGGGGGCGGCTTTGGCGCATGCCGGGGGAGGAGAGCAAGGGCGGTGCCAGCGGTTCGTGATTACAATGGCCGCGGCCGCTGGAGAGACCCCTGAGCCGCGATCCGACAGCCAGCTCCGAAGAGGTCCCGACCGCGTTCGCCGGGCCGGGCAGGCTGCGCCGGCTGGCGGCGCTGGTCGAGCGCCTGAACCGGGCCGAGCGCCGCCGCGAGGTCTACGACGCGGCGCTCGACGGGATCCGCACCCTGCTCGACGCCGACCGGGCGTCGATCCTCCTCTTCGGCGAGGACGGCCGCGTCCACTTCGTCGCCTGGCGCGGCCTCTCGGAACGCTACCGCACCGCGGTCGACGGCCACTCCCCCTGGGGACCCGGCGACGCCGACGCCCAGCCGGTGCTGGTGCGGGACGTCGAGGCGAGCGACCTCGGGCCGGAGCTCCGGGCGCCGATCCTGGAGGAGGGACACCGCGCCCTCGCCTTCTTCCCGCTCGTCCGCCACGACCGCCTGCTCGGCAAGTTCATGACCTACTACACCCGGCCGCGCGAGCTGCGGCCGGACGACGTCGACCTCGGCAAGGTGGTGGCGCTCCACGTCGCGGCGGCCCTCGGGCGGCTGCTCGACGCCGAGGCGCTGCAGGGGCGCGAGGAGCACTTCCGGGCCCTCATCGAGAAGAGCTCGGACCTCATCATCCTCCTCTCGTCCGACGGCACGATCCTCTACGAGAGCCCGGCGGCGGAGGAGGTGCTCGGCTTCCATCCGAGCGAGCGGGTCGGGCGCTCGATCTTCGAGCACGTCCACCCCGAGGACCGGGTCGCGGCAGAGGCGTTCCTCGCGCGCATCCGCTCCGAGCCGGAGCGCAGCCTCGCGGCGGAGCTCAGGGTCCGCCACCGCGGCGGCGTGCCGCGCCAGCTCGAAGTGCGGGCGCGCAACCTGCTCGAGCACCCGGCGGTGCGGGCGGTGGTGCTCAACGTGCGCGACGTGACCGACCGGCACCGCGCCGAGGCGGCGCTCCGGGCCTCCGAGGAGCGCTATCGGAGCCTCTTCGAGGAGTCGCGCGACGCGATCTACATCAGTACCCCCTCCGGCGAGCTGCTCGACCTGAACCCCGCCGGGCTGCACCTCTTCGGCTTCGCGTCGCGCGAGGAGGCGCTGGCGGCCCCGGCGCGCACCCTCTACTGGGACGCCGCGGCGCGCGAGCGGTTCGCGGCGCGGATGCGGGAGGAGGGGTACGTCCGGGATCTCGAGGTGGATCTGCGCACCGTCGACGGCGACCGGCGGCGGGTGCTCGAGACCGCCAGCGCGGTGCTCGACACGGAGGGCCGGGTGGTCGCCTACCGCGGCACGCTGCGCGACGTGACGGTGCAGCGCGCCCTCGAGGAGCAGCTGCGCCAGACGCAGAAGATGGAGGCGGTGGGGCGCTTGGCCGGCGGCGTCGCGCACGACTTCAACAACCTGCTCACCGCGATCAACGGCTACAGCGAGCTGGTGCTGCGCCGTCTCGGGGCGGAGGATCCCCTGCGCCACGAGGTGGAGGAGATCCACCGCGCCGGCAAGCGGGCCGCCGAGTTGACCGGCCAGCTGCTGACCCTCTCCCGGCGCCAGGTGCTGGTGCCGCGCCGTCTCGACCTCAACCGGGCGGTGGCCGGCCTCGAGCGCCTGCTGCGGCGGGTGCTCGGCGAGGGCCTCGAGCTCGCCCTCTCGCTCGATGCCGCGCCGGCGGCGGTGCGCGGCGACGCCGGCCAGCTCGAGCAGGTGCTCCTCAATCTCGCCCTGAACGCCCGCGACGCGATGCCCGGCGGCGGGCGGCTCGAGATCGCGACCCGCAACGCCTGGGTCGACGACGAGGGAGCGCGGCTCGACCCGGAAGTGGTGCCAGGGCCGTACGTGGAGCTCAGCGTGCGCGACACCGGCACCGGGATGGAGCCGGAGGTGCTGCAGCACATCTTCGAGCCGTTCTTCACCACCAAGGAGCGCGGCCGGGGCACCGGCCTCGGCCTCTCGACGGTCTACGGCATCGTGCGCCAGAACAGCGGCCTGATCCGCGTCGAGAGCGGGCCCGGCGAGGGCTCCTGCTTCCGCGTCCTGTTCCCCGCCGCCCGCGCGCCGGTGACCGGCGCCGACCGCCGCCAGCGGGTGCACGGGCGGCGGCCCGGGGCCGAGACGGTGCTGCTGGTCGAGGACGAGCGGTCGGTGCGCGAGCTGCTCGCCACCGCGCTGCGCGAGGCGGGCTTCACGGTGCTCGAGGCGGGCGACGGGGAGGAGGCGCTCGGCCTCGCCCTCGGCGACGGCCGGATCGACCTGCTCCTGAGCGACATCCGGATGCCGCGCCTCGGCGGCGGCGAGCTCGCGGCGGCGCTGCGCACCTCGCACCCGGGTCTGCGGGTGCTCTTCATGTCCGGCTACACCGAGCGTCCCGGCAGCGGCTCGGCGGCGGCGGTCTCCGAGTCGGCGACGGTGCTCCAGAAGCCGTTCTCGAACGACCTGCTCGCGGCGGTCGAGGACGCGCTCGACGGCCCGTCCGCCGGCGCGGGCGGGGACGCGCAGGGAGGTGGCGGGTGACGAAGCGGACGAACGAGCCGATCGCGTCGTGGCAGCCGGGCGACCAGGTGCAGGGGTTCGCCCTGGTGCGGCGCCGCGAGGTGCGGCAGGACAAGAACGGCAAGGACTACCTCGACCTCCTCCTGGCCGACGCCAGCGGCAGCATCCCCGCCAAGGCCTGGTCCGACAGTCCGGCGCTCTCCCAGCCGTTCGCGGCGGGGGAGTTCGTCGCCTTCTCGGGCAGCGTCCAGTCGTACAAGGACCAGCCGCAGCTCCGGGTCGACAACTG
>JAHDVN010000272.1 GCA_023384635.1 Thermoanaerobaculia bacterium | reverse complement strand
CCCCCCCCCCCCCCCCGCCCCGCCCCCGGCCGCCCCCCCCCCACCCCCCCCCCCGCCGCGCGCCCGCGCCGCTCTACGGCGACGGCGGCACCCGCCCCTACTACACCTACGTCGACGACATCGTGGACGGCATCGTCGCCGCCCGCGAGCTCGCCCCCGGTTTCGAGATCTTCAACCTCGGTGGCGCCGAGACCACCCGGCTCGCCGACCTCGTCCGCTGGCTGGCCGAGGAGCTCGGCGCCGAGCCGCGGGTCGAGCCCCTCCCCGAGCAGCCGGGCGACGTGCCGATCACCTTCGCCGACGTCGCCAAGGCGGGGCGGATGCTCGGCTACGCCCCGAAGGTCCCGATCCGCGAGGGCCTCGCCCGCTTCGTGGCCTGGTACCTCGCCGACCGGGGGGCCTGAGCGGCGCGTCGCGACGCGCCGCAGACGGGAGGAGACGAGCCGTGGCCGAGCCCAGGAAGCCCCATCGCCTCTCCCTCTTCTCGCAGCGGCTCGACCGGGTCGCCTACGTCGCCTACTTCCTCGGCGCCGTCGTGCCGCTGGCGGCGCTGGCGCTGCTCGGCCGCTCGGTGCTGCAACAGGCGGGCTCCGAGACGCGGCCGGTGCTGCTCGCCACCTTCGCCGGCCTCGGCACCCTCAGCCTCGGCGCCTTCTTCGCGCTCCGGCGCACCTCGCGCCAGGCGCTCGAGGTGCTCGACCGGGACAACCGCCAGCTGGCGACCCTGCTCGAGGCCTCGCGCGACCTCGCCGCCGCCGAGCACGACGACGAGGCCCGCCGCACCGCCGTGGCCCACGCGGCGCGCCTGGTGGGAGGCAGCGCCCTCTTCCTCGGCCCCCCGGACGCCGCCGGCCACCGGCCGGTCCTGGCCGAGGCCGGGCCCTCCGCCGCCGCCCGGCGCCACGCGCAGGCCGACCTCGAGCGCCTCGCCGAGGCGGCCTGCGAGGAGGAGCGGGTGGCGAGCGAGGCGCTCGCCGGCAGCGCCACCTGGCAACGCGGCGGGCTCTTCGCCACCGCCCTGGCCTGCCGCAGCGGCGAAGGGGCGGCGGGCGCGCTCGTGGCGCTCCGCCCGCTGGGGGCGGCCGAGGCCGAGGCGACCGCCTCCTCGCTCGGAACCCTGGCCCGGATGCTCGCGACGGCGCTGCGCAACGCCGAGCTGCGCGAGACGCAGCGCAACTTCTACACCCACGCCACCCACCAGCGGGTCGGCGCCCGGGACGCCCACATGGGCGCCCAGGGCGAGCACGCGACTGCGGTGGCGCGCTATGCGATGCGGCTCGGGCGCGCGCTCGGGCTCGGCGAGGAGCAGCTGCGCCGCCTCCACACCGCGGCGCTCCTGCACGACCTCGGCATGCTCGGGATCGCCCGCGAGCAGAAGGACAACCAGGCGGCGGTCCGGCACCATCCCGCCCTCGGCGCCGAGATGCTCTCGCCGATCCGGCTCTGGGGGGAGCTCGCTCCGATCGTCCGCCACCACCACGAGTGGTGGGACGGCGGCGGCTACCCGGACGGTCTCGCCGGCGAGGCGATCCCGCTCGAGTCCCGGATCATCGGGCTGGTCGAGGCGTTCGACAGCATGACGAGCGCCGCCAGCTATCAGCTGCCCCGCTCGCCCGCCGCCGCCTGCGAGTCGATCCGTGCCGCGGCCGGATCCCAGTTCGACCCCGCGCTCGCCGGCCGCCTGGTGGAGCTCGTCGAGCGGGGCGAGCTCGGCCCCTGAGATCCCCGTTCCGCCGGCCTCCCGCTTGGGCCCCTCCGCCCGGCCGCGATATGCTCCCCGGGACTCTCCGGCCCGGACCGGGCCCCGCGCCCGCCCCGCCGGCCCCCACGTCAGCATGAGCCAACTCCACCCCTGAAAGGTCCAGCCATGAAGATCTGTGTCGTCGGGAGCGGTTACGTCGGTCTGGTCACCGGCGCCTGTCTGGCCGATTTCGGCATGGAAGTCACCGGTGTCGACAAGGACGAGCGGAAGATCGCCGCCCTCGAGCGCGGCGAGATCCCGATCTACGAGCCCGGCCTCGAAGAGATCGTCGAGAAGAACGTGCGCGCCGGCCGCCTCGCTTTCACCACCGAGCTCGCGCCGGCGGTGCGGGAGGCGCAGGCGGTGTTCATCGCGGTCGGCACCCCGCCGCTCCCGGACGGCTCGGCCGATCTCTCCTTCGTGCGCGAGGTGGCGCAGTCGATCGGCGAGAACCTGAACGGCTTCAAGGTCGTGATCACGAAGTCGACGGTGCCGGTGGGCACCGGACAGATGGTCGAGGAGACCGTCTCCCGCGTCTCGGGGGGCCGCCAGGAGTTCGCGGTGGTCTCCAACCCCGAGTTCCTCCGCGAGGGGTCGGCGATCGAGGACTTCCTGCGCCCCGACCGGGTGGTCATCGGCGCCCGCAGCCAGCGCGCCGTCGACGTCATGATGGAGATCTACGCCCCGCTCAAGGTCGCCGGCGTGCCGTTCGTGGTCGCCAACGTCGAGTCGGCGGAGATGATCAAGTACGCCTCGAACGGCTTCCTCGCCACCAAGATCACCTTCGTCAACGAGATCGCCGAGCTCTGCGAGGCGGTCGGCGCCGACGTCGAGGTGGTGGCCAAGGGGATGGGGCTCGACAACCGGATCGGGCCGAAGTTCCTCCACCCGGGGCCGGGCTTCGGCGGCTCCTGCTTCCCGAAGGATACCCGGGCGGTGGGGCAGATCGCGCGCGAGCGGGGGCTCGACTTCGCGATCATCGACGCCGTGCTCGCCGCCAACGAGCGCACCAAGCAGCGGATGGTCGGCAAGATCGAGCAGGCCTTCGGCGGCCTCCAGGGGAAGACCGTGGCGCTGCTCGGCCTCGCCTTCAAGGGCGACACCGACGACATGCGCGAGTCGCCGGCGATCCCGATCGTCGAGGGGCTCCTCGCCAAGGGCGCCACCGTGCGCGCCTTCGACCCGGCGGCGATGAAGGAGGCGAGCGCGCTCCTGCCGCCGATCGAGTACTGCGACGACCCGTACACCGCCGCCACCGGCGCCGACGGCGCGGTCATCGCCACGGAGTGGAACCAGTTCCGCGCCCTCAACCTCGGCGAGCTCCGGAGCCGCCTCGCCACACCGCTCCTGGTCGACCTGCGCAACCTCTACGAGCCGTCGCGGGTCGCCGCCGCCGGGCTGCGCTACGTCTCGGTGGGGCGCGGCGAGGCGCGGCCGTGAAGACCGCCGTCGTCACCGGCGGCGCCGGCTTCCTCGGCTCCCACCTCTGCGAGCGGCTGGTCGCGGAGGGGATGCGGGTGGTCTGCGTCGACAACCTCGTGACCGGCAAGCGGGAGAACCTGCGGGCGCTCGACGGCTCGCCGGCCTTCTCCTTCCTGCGGCACGACGTGTCGCGGCCGTTCGAGATCGAGGGCCCGGTCGACTTCGTCCTCCACTTCGCCTCTCCCGCCTCGCCGATCGACTACCTGGAGCTGCCGATCCAGACCCTCAAGGTCGGCTCGCTCGGCACCCACAACAGCCTCGGGCTCGCCAAGGCGAAGGGGGCGCGCTACCTGCTCGCCTCCACCTCCGAGGTCTACGGCGACCCGCTCGTCCACCCGCAGCCGGAGAGCTACTGGGGCAACGTCAACCCGGTCGGCCCCCGCGGCGTCTACGACGAGGCGAAGCGCTTCGCCGAGGCGATGGTGATGGCCTACCACCGGGTGCACGGCCTCGACACCCGCATCGTCCGCATCTTCAATACCTACGGGCCGCGCATGCGCCCGCGCGACGGCCGCGTGGTGCCCGCCTTCGTGCAGCAGGCGCTCTCCGGGCAGCCGCTCACCGTCTTCGGCGACGGCGGCCAGACCCGCTCCTTCTGTTACGTCGACGACCTGATCGAGGGGATCTTCCGCCTCCTCGAGAGCGATCAGGTCGACCCGGTCAACATCGGCAACCCGCACGAGATGACGATCCTCCAGTTCGCCCACGCGATCCGCGAGGCGGTCGGGAGCGACTCGCCGATCGACTTCCGCCCGCTGCCGGTGGACGACCCGAAGGCACGCCAGCCGGACATCGCGCTGGCGCGCCGCGTCCTCGGCTGGGAGCCGCGGGTGCCGCTCGCCGAGGGGCTGCGGCGCACCATCGGCTACTTCCGCGAGGTGCTCGAGAATGCCGAAGCCTGAAGAGCTCCTCGCCTTCGCGCTCGAGAAGTACCCGGAACGGGTCGAGGTGGCGCCGCTCGCCGGGCTCGTCACCGACTCGGCCCGCCGCAACGAGCGCCGCCCGGCCTACGTGACCCTCGCCGTGCCCGACGAGGTGGTCAAGCAGCTGCGCGGTCCCTCCGAGGACCGGGACCACCTCTTCCTCGTCAAGATCCCGCGCGAGGTCGGCGAGCGCGCCGGCTCGCGCATCCTGCTCCCCGGGGAGGTCCGATGAGCGATTCGATCCACTGCGTCCGCTGCGGGCGCGCCGACGCCCCCGCCCTCGGGAAGCCGCCGCTGCGGGGGGCGCTCGGCGCCGAGATCGCCTCCCGCGTGTGCGCCGACTGCTGGCAGGAGTGGCAGCGCGCCGAGGTGATGGTGATCAACGAGCTGCGCCTCAACTTCATGGACCCGTCGGCGCACGAGATCCTCCTCGCCGAGACCCGTCGCTTCCTCGGGCTGGACGGCGCCCCCGGCGCCGAGGTCGAGAAGCGGCCGGACCCGCGGTGAGCGAAGCGCCGGACGAAGGGCACGTCCACCTCCACCACCACCCGCGCGGCTCGCTGCGGCGCGCGGCGTTCCGTTTCGGAATCCTGATCGTCCTGCTCGCCGCCAGTTTCGCGGCGGTCCGCTTCACGC
>JAHDVN010000271.1 GCA_023384635.1 Thermoanaerobaculia bacterium | reverse complement strand
GTGCGGCGGGTCGAGCGCGGCCGGGCCGGCGTGCCGCCGGGGGAGGGGGAGACCGAGATCGTGCTCGTCGACGCGCGCGCCGGGGACCACGACGCCGAGGCGCTGACGATGCTGCGCGCGGCGCGCCCCGAGATGCGGCTGGTGATCCTCACCGACTCGGCGGCGGCGATGCAGACCGCCTACCGCGAGGGGGCGGTGGCCGCGGTTCCGGCCGACGCCGAGACGGTGCGGGCGGCGGTGGCCAACCTGCTCGCGGTCGAGCGGCCGCGCGCGGCGGCGCCCGGCGGCGGCGCCGAGCCGGGCGTGCGGCGGCTCCAGCGCGTGCTGGTCGACCTGCGCTCGGGGCTCTCGAGCGCCACCGTCGCGCTGAACCTCATGCAGGCGATCTCCGAGTCGTTCGAGCGCGCGGTGCTCTTCCTCGCCAAGCGCGAGCGCCTCGCCGCGCTCGGCGCCTTCGGCAGCGCCGCCGACGGGCGGCCGCTCGCGGTCGCCGTGCGGCGGCTCGAGCTCGGGCCGGCGGGGGCGCTCCGGGCCGGCTGCGAGAGCTCGGAGCTGCAGAGCTGCCCCTTCGCCGAGGCGGCGCTCCCCGCCGCCCTCGCCGAGGCGCTCGGGCCCCCCGCGTTCGACCAGGTGGTGGTCTTCCCGGTGGCCGGCGTGGACCGCGTCATCGCGCTGGTCTACGCCGACAACGGCGACACCATGCGCCCGATCCGGGACGTCGAGCTGCTCGAGGTGGCGGCGGCCCAGGTCGGGATCGCCTTCGAGAACGAGCTCCTGCGCCGCCAGCTCTCCCGCGCGGGCTCCTGAGCGGGAGAGCTTCCCGGTCAGGGCGACTGCAGCGCCGCCCGGGCGCGGCGGAGCGTCTCGCCGAGGTCGGGGAGCAGGCGGCCGTCGAGGAGTGGCAGCCGCCGGCCGCCGCCGCGCTCGAGCGTCGCCACCACCTCGCGGAACTGCCGTTCGGCGTGCGCCGTCTCCCCCAGGCGCCTGAGGCAGCCGGCGAGGAAGAGGCGGGCCTGGGCGAGGCCGGGCTCGAGGTAGAGCGCGGCCCGCAGCGCCGCCACCGCCCCGTCCGCGCGCCCGCCGAGATCGCAGAGCAGGCCGGCGAGCACGTGCGCCTCCGGGTCGGCGGGGTCGAGGGCGAGCGCCGCCTCCGTCTCCCGCTCCGCCTCGCGCAGGCGGTCGGCCTCGAGATGCCGCACCGCCGCGGCCAGTTGCTCGCGGGCGCTCGCGGGGGGGTGCGGGCCCGGCACCGGGAGCGCGGCGGGAGCCGGTGACGGCGCCGCGGCCGGGCGGCGGTCGGGACCGTCGGCGGGGCGGGCCTTCGCGGTATTCGCCGCGCGCGCCGTCCTCGCCGGGCCCCGCGCGCGCGGGGCGGCGGGGGCCGCGCCCTCGTGGCGGTAGGCGAAGCAGTCGCCGAGGTCGACCGCGACCAGCCGTTCCTGCACCCGCCAGAGCGTCTCCGAGCCGCCGAGGAAGAGCCACCCCTCGGGGGCGAGGCGGTCGGCCACCCGCTCCACCACCAGCCGCTGCAGCTCGGGGCGGAAGTAGATCAGCACGTTGCGCAGCAGCACGAGGTCGAACGCCTCCTCGGGCAGCAGCCACGGGGGGCGCGCGAGGTTGAGCGGGCGGTAGGCGATCCTGGCGCGCAGGCGGGGATCGAGCTCCCAGAGGCTGCCGCGGCGGCGGAACCAGGTCTCCCGCAGCGGCGGCGGCACCCCGGCGATCGCCCGCTCGCCGTAGAGGCCGCGCCCGGCCTCGGCGAGCGCCTCGACGTCGAGGTCGGTGGCGAGGATCGACCAGTCCCAGCCGGCGAGCGCGGGCGCGTCGGCGAGGAGCAGCGCCAGCGTCCCCGGCTCCTCGCCGGCGGCGCAGGCGGCGCTCCAGCAGCGGAGCCGCCGGTTCGCGGCGCGCGCGTGCAGGAGCTCCGGGAGCACCTTGGTGCGGATCCGCTCCCACTGCTGGGGGACACGGAAGAAGGAGGACTCCTTGATCGTGAGCCGGGTGGCGAGGCGCTGCCACTCGCCCGGGAGCGACCCGGCGGCGAGCGCCGCGACGTACGCCTCGAGGTCGGCGAGGCCGAGCGCCCGGCGGCGCCGCTCGGCGGTGTCGCGGAGCACTCCGAGGCGTCCGGCCGGCAGGTCGCTGCCGGTCTCGCGGCGCACCAGCTCGGCGAGCTCGGCAATCTCGCGCGGCTCGCGGCTCTCGTCCGGCAGGTCGCTCACCGGGAGCTCCCGAGGCGGCGCGCGAGCTCCTCGCCGAGCGCGCGCGGCGGCAGCGCGAGCTCGACCGCGCCGAGCTCGCGGGCCACCTTCGGCATGCCGAAGACCGCCGAGCTCGCCTCGTCCTGCGCGGCGCAGAAGGCGCCGGCGCGCCGGAGCGCCGCGAGCCCGTCGGCGCCGTCGGCGCCCATGCCGGTCAGCAGCACCGCCGCCGTCTCCTTCGGCGCCACCGCGGCGAGCGAGTGGAAGAGCTCGTCGGCCGAGGGGCGGTGCCCGCGCCGGGGCGGGGTCGCGCCGTCGAGGGCCAGCCGCTCGTCGGCCGCCAGGCGGAGGTGGAAGTCGCCCGGGGCGATCCGCACCGCCCCGGGTTCCGGGCGCTCGCCGTCGATCGCCACCCGCACGTCGAGACCGAGCGAGGAGGCGAGCCAGTCGGCGAGCCCCCCCTCGAAGCCGCGGGCGATGTGCTGCACGAGCAGGATGCGCGCCGGACAGGCGGGTCCGAGCGCGGCGAGCAGGTCGTGCACCGCAGCGGGGCCGCCGGTCGAGGCGCCGATGGCGAGCCAGCGCCAAGGGGCGGGGCGAGCTCCGGAGGAGGGGGGCGCGGGCGGCGCCGGTCGGAGGAGTGGCCCGGGGGCGCCCGCCGCCGGCCCGGGGCGGGCCGAGCGCGCCGCGGCGCGCAGCAGCGCCGGCATGGTGTCGGCGAGGTGGCGCCAGCTCTCCGGGTCCTCGGGCTTGGGCAGCAGCTCGACGGCGCCGGCGCGCAGCGCCTCGAAGGCGGCGCGCACCTCGGCGCGGTCGGCGCGGGAGGTGAGGATCACGGTGGGGACCGGGGCGCGGCCGGCGAGCGCCGCGAGCACCCCGAAGCCGTCGAGCTTCGGCATCGCGAGGTCGAGCAGGAGCACGTCGGGGCGCAGGCGCAGCACCCCTTCGACCGCCGCCTCGCCGTCGGCCGCTTCGCCGATCACCCGCAGCTCCGGATCGCGCGCCAGGAAGCGGCGCAGCACCGCGCGCACCGAGGCGGAGTCGTCGACGACGAGGACCGAGAGCACGGCGCCTAGCCCCCGGTGAGGCGGCGCAGCGTCTCGACCAGGTCGCCCACCACCAGGCTCTGCTTCGTGAGGTAGGCGTCGGCGCCGGCGCGCAGCCCGCGCAGCCGGTCCTCCGGCCGCTCGCGGGTGGAGACGACCACGATCGGCAGCCGCGCGAAACGCTCCGCGCGGCGCAGCTCCTCGGTCAGCTGGAAGCCGTCGAGCCCGGGCATCTCGATGTCGGTGACCAGGCAGTCGAACGGCTCGGCGGCGAGGCGGCGCATCGCCTCGTCGCCGTCGCCGGCGACCTCGACGTGGAAGCCGGCGTCCTCGAGGATCCGCCGCTCCATCTCGCGGGTCACCCGGGAGTCGTCGACGAGCAGCAGCCGCTTGGCGGCGGCCCCCGGGGCCGGCGCCGCCGCCGGCGCGGGGCGCGCTGCCGCGAGGTCGCGGGCGAGCAGCGCCGCGGGCGCCACCACCGGCACCGGGTCGCCCGAGGGGAGGAGCGCGGCGCCGTCGATGCGCGGCGAGGCGCGGGCGCGGCGCGGCAGGCGCCGCACCAGCACCTCCTCCTCCCCCTCGATCCGCTCCACTGCGAAGGCGAGCTCGCGGCCGCCGACCGCCCCCTCGACGAGCAGGTCGAGGGCCCCCTCGTCGCGCCCGAAGAGGGCCGCGAGGGGGACGAACGGCACGATCCGGTCGGCAAAGAGGGCGACGCGGTGGCCGTCGCGCGCCTCGACGCGCGCCGCGGCGAGACTCGAGACCCGCCGCACCGCCACCGCCGGTACCGCGAGGCGGCGGCCCGCGGCGCGCACCAGGAGGACCCGTTCGCCGCGCCGCCCGGCCGGCAGGTCGAGGACGATCCGCGTGCCCCGTCCCGGCTCGGCGGCGAGGCGCACCTCGCCGCCCTGGCGTCCCACCGCGGCGGCGACGGCGTCGAGCCCCACGCCCCGCCCGGAGAGCGACGTCGCCTCGTCGCGGGTCGAGAGGCCGGGCAGCAGCGCGAGCCGCAGCGCCGCCTCGCCGTCGAGCGCCGCGGCGGCGGCCTCGGAGAGCAGACCCGCGGCCGCGGCGCGCGCGGCGAGCCGCTCGCCGTCGATGCCGCGCCCGTCGTCGGCGATCTCGATCTCGACCCCGCGCCCGCCGGCCCGCGCCGCGAGCAGGAGCCGCGCGACCGCCGGCTTGCCGGCGGCGAGCCGCTCGCCGGGCGGCTCGACGCCGTGGTCGACGGCGTTGGCGACGAGATGGCGCAGCGCCCCCTCGAGCTCGCGCGCGAGGCGGCGGTCGAGGCGGGTGTCGGCGCCCGCGATCTCGACCTCGAGCTCGCGGCCGAGCGCGCGGGCGAGCTCGCGGGCGTGGCGGGCGAGCGACTGCAGCAGCGGCCGGAGCGGCGCGAGCTGGAGCGCGAGCACCAGCTCAAGCTGCTCCTCGCCGGCGCGCTCGAGGCGGGCGGCGAGTGCCCCGGCCTCGGCCGCGGCGTGGCGCAGCGAGGCGATCACGACCCCGAGCGCCTGCGCCGGCTGCGGGTCGCGCAGCCCCTCCTCGGT
>JAHDVN010000270.1 GCA_023384635.1 Thermoanaerobaculia bacterium | reverse complement strand
ATGTTCGACACGCCGATGGCGCCGGCCGCGAGCGTGCCGATGCCGACCAGCCACATGAGGATGCGGATGCCGGCGAACAGCCCCTGGAACTTCCGGAACTGCTCCTCGAGGTTGAAGCCGCCGATCGCCCGGCGGTCGTCGGGGGCGATGCGATGGCGCTTCTGCAGCAGCGCCGTCACCTTCTCCTGGGCCACGGCGGCGGACACCCCCGGCGCGGCGGTGACGGCGTAGAAGCCGACCCGGTCGCGGAAGTTGAACGCCTGCTGGAAGGTGGAGAGGGGCACGAAGATCGTCTGCTGGTCGCGCTCCGCCATGCCGCCGCTCTGGCGCGACTGGAAGACCCCGATCACCTTGAACCAGACGCCGTTGATCTCGATCGCCTGGTCGAGCGGTTCTTCGCCGGGCGCGAAGAGCACCTCGAGCGGGCGGGTGCCGATCACCGCCACCTTGCGCCCCTCGGCGAGGTCGAGGGCGTTGAGGAAGCGCCCCTGCACCAGCTTGAGCGACTGGATGCGGAAGATCTCCGGCTGGTCGCCCATGACCGTGAAGCTGCCGGTCTTGGTGCCGCGGGTGATGGTGGAGGCGCCGCGGAAGCCGCCGAGCGAGGCGCGCGGGGAGACGATCTCGACCTCGGGCACCTCGCGGCGGATCGCCGCGGTGTCCTCGTTCGTGATGACGTCGTGGCGGCCGGCCTGCAGGCCGGCGTGGGGACGGCTGGTGCGCTGCCCCCAGACGAAGAAGGAGTTGGTGGCGGTCGCGCCGAAGCCCTGCATGGCCCCGTTCTGGAGGCCGGTGCCGGAGCCGAGCAGCACCACGAGCAGGAAGATCCCCCAGAAGACCCCGAAGGCGGTCAAGAAGGTGCGCAGCTTGTTCTTGGCCAGCGCCTCCAGGATCTCCTGCCAGTGGTCGAGGTCGAAGAGGTTCATCGCGGGCTCATTCGTCGCGCAGCGCCTCGATCGGGCGGATGGCGGCGGCGCGGCGGGCGGGGAAGAAGCCGGCGAGCGCGCCGGCCACGACCAGCAGCAGGGTGGCCGAGAGGGCGACGCCGAGGTCGACCTGCGGGCTGCGGAAGAAGTCGGCCTCGGGCAGCGCGCGAGCGAGCCCCTCGAGGGTGAAGACGCCGAGCACGAGCCCGGCGTAGCCGGCGATGGCGGTGATCAGCACCGTCTCCTCGAGCACCAAACGGACCACCGAGAAGGGGGTGGCGCCGACCGCCTTGCGGATCCCGATCTCGCGCGTCCGCTCCTTGACCGCGATCATCATGATGTTCGAGACCCCGACCACGCCGGCGACCAGGGTGCCGATGCCGACCACCCAGATGAACGCCCGGATCCCGGCCATGAGCGAGGCGAAGCGCTGGAAGTTCTCGACGTTGTTGGTGACGAACAGGGCGCGCGGGTCGGCGGGGTCGAAGAGGTGGCGGTTGGCGAGCAGCTCCTTGACCGAGAGCTCCATCTCCTGGCTCTCCTCGAGCGTCGCGTCGCCGGTGGTGAAGAGGATCTGGGCCAGCCGGTCGCGGCCGCCGAAGGCGCGCTGGGCGGTGGAGACCGGCACGTAGACGAGCTCGCGCTCCTGCTCGGAGCCGTCGTCGTCGAACACGCCGACGACCTGGAAGAAGACGCCGTTGATCTCGATCTCGCGGCCGATCGCCGGGCTCTTGCCGAAGAGCGCCTCCGCGACGAGGGTGCCGATCACCGCGCTCTTGCGGAACTCGCGCTGGTCGAGCTCGTTGAGGAAGCGGCCCTGGCGGACCAGCGTCTTCTCGATGAACTGGTGGCCCGGGTGGACCGCCCGCACGCTGAAGTTCCCGCTCTCGTCGCGGTAGCGCACGATGGTCGAGCCGCGGATGAAGGCCCGGCCGCTCGAGTGCTCGACGCCGGGGACGCGGTCGCGCACCGTGTCGTAGTCGCGGGTGTCGAACTGCACGTCGCGCCCCGGGCGCATCCCCTGGTGCGGCAGGCTGGTGCGGCCGGCGCGCACGAAGATCGAGTTCGTGGCGTCGTCCCGGAACTGGTACTCGACCCCCTGCTGAAGGCCCGTCCCCGAGCCCAGCAGGACGACCAGCATGAAGATCCCCCACGCCACCGAGAAGCCGGTGAGCGCGGTCCGCAGCTTGTTGCGGCGGACGGTGTCGAGGATCTCCTGCCAGAGGTCGAAGTCGATCATGGCAGGGCGGTGGCCTCGCGCGGCGGCGGGAGCTGGGTGCCGGGCACCGGCACGTCGAAGGCGGCCCGCCGCTCCTGCCGGCGGTCGCTCTCGATCTCGCCGTCCACGAGGTGGACGACGCGGTCGGTCATCTCGGCGATGTCGTGCTCGTGGGTGACGATGACCACCGCCACCCCCTCGTCCTGGACGCCCTGGAGCACCGCCATCACCTCGCGCGAGGTCTGGGAATCCAACGCCCCGGTGGGCTCGTCGGCGAGCAGGATGCGGGGCTGGGAGATGAGCGCCCGGGCGATCGCCACCCGCTGCTGCTGGCCGCCGGAGAGCTCGCGCGGCAGGTGGGTGGCGCGGTCGGAGAGGCCGACCTTGTCGAGGTACTCGGCGGCGAGGCGGAGGCGCTGCCGGCGCGGCACTTTCCGGTAGTAGAGCGGCAGCGCCACGTTCTCGAGCGCGGTCTTGAACGGGATCAGGTGGAACGACTGGAAGACGAAGCCGATCCGCTCGCCCCGCACCCGCGCGGCGCGGGTCTCGGAGAGGTCCTTGAGCAGCTCGCCGTCGAAGCGGTACTCCCCCTCGTCGTAGTTGTCGAGCAGGCCGAGGACGTTCATCAGGGTCGACTTCCCCGACCCCGACGCTCCCATGATCGAGATGAACTCGCCCGGCGCGATCGCGAGGTCGATCCCCCGCAGCACGTGCAGGCGGTTCGCCCCCATCCAGTAGCTCTTGTGGATGCCGCGCAGTCGGATCATGGTCGCTCTTCGGGCCGCCCCGGGGCGGTCCTCTCCCCAGGGGCGGGTGGCCCGTCTCCCGGTTCTACGGCCGGAGGCGGGAAATGGTTGCCCCCGGGGCCCCCTGGGGTGGGAGTGGTCAGTGGCCGCCCGCGACCGGGGGGCCGATGAGGGCGACGAGCTCGTCGCGCTTGGCGGCCATGAGCTCGGGGGTGGCGGCCTCGCAGACCAGGCGCAGCAGCGGCTCGGTGTTCGAGGGGCGGACGTTGCACCACCAGTCGGGGTACTGGATCGTGATCCCGTCGAGGTAGTCGATCTCGGCGTCGGCGTCGCGCGCCGCGAGCTGGCGGATCATCCCCTCCTTGTCCTCGACCTCGAAGTTGGTCTCCGGGGTCTTGGCGTAGCGGTGGAGGGGAGCGACGAGCTCGGACATCCGCTTGCCGGAGCCCCAGAGGAGGTTGAGCACCTCGACGACCGCCAGCACCGCGCAGTCGGCGTAGTAGTTGTCCCGGAAGTAGTAGTGGCCGGCGAGCTCGCCGCCGAAGATGCCGGCGTGCTGGCGCAGGGTCGCCTTCATGAACGAGTGGCCGACCCGCTCGCGGACCGGGATCCCGCCCTGCTCGCGGATGTACTCGGCCACCGCGCGCGAGGAGCGCAGGTCGTAGAGGACGTGCTTGCCCGGCTCGCGGGAGAGGAGCTCGCCGCCGATCAAGCCCGTGATCAGGTCGGAGCCGATCGGCTCGCCGGTCTCGTCGACGAACGCCGAGCGGTCGTAGTCGCCGTCGCAGGAGACGCCGAGGTCGGCCCCGGTCTCGCGCACCTTGGCCATCAGGTCGCGGAGGTTCTCGAGCACCAGCGGGTTCGCCTCGTGGTTGGGGAAGGAGCCGTCGAGCTCGAAGTAGAGCGGAAGGATGTCGATCCCCATCGCCTCGAAGATCGGCCGGTCGATCGTCCCCATGCCGTTGGCGGCGTCGATCACCACCTTGAGCGGCCGCGCCCCGGCCGGGCGGCGCAGGAACGAGAGCACGTGCGCCTGGTAGGCGGCGAAGACGTCGGCGGTGGAGACGGAGCCGGGCGTCGCGGCGCGCGGCAGGTCCCCCTCGGCCACGCTCTTCTCGAGGAGCGGAATCCCGTGGTCCCCCGACACCGGCCGCGCCTCGTGCTTGCTGAACTTGAGGCCGTTGTACTGGGCCGGGTTGTGGGAGGCGGTGACCTGCACCCCGCCGGCCGCCTGCAGGTGGCCGATCGCGAAGTAGTTCATCGGCGTGGTGGCGAGGCCGATGTCGACGACGTCGAGCCCGGCGGCGGTCAGGCCCTCGATCAGGGCCGCGGTGAGCGGCACCGAGGAAGGCCGCATGTCGCGCGAGACGACCACCTTCGTCCCCCCGTGCGCGCGGTCCTCCGCGTCGAGCAGGTGGGAGAAGGCCACCCCGATGTCGCCGGCGATCGCCTCGTCGAGCTGGGTCGGGTAGATGCCGCGGACGTCGTACGCCTTGTAGATACCGGCCATGGTCGATCCTCGTCGGGAACCGGACGGGGCAGGCCGCCCGGGACCTGTGAGGTTATCAGCCCGCACCCGGACCGCGCCCGGAACCGGCCCGCCGGCCGACCGCGGGGCGCGAGACCGCCAGGCCAGGTCCCTCCCCTCCAAAGGCATGGAGGCCGCCAGCGCTCCCCCCGCCGGTCTCCGCCAGCTCGACCCGCTCCCCCACGAGCCCCGCCGCCGGCCTCGCCAAGCCGGCCTCCAGCCACACCCTTCGACACCGCTTCGCCACCCACCTGCTCGAGCCGAGCGACGACCTCCGCGCTGTCCAGGAGCTGCGCGGTCACCGCGACCTCGCGACCACCATGATCCACACCCACACCCTGAATCGCGGGGAGCGCGCCGTTCGCAGCCCGACCGGCGAC
>JAHDVN010000269.1 GCA_023384635.1 Thermoanaerobaculia bacterium | reverse complement strand
CCGCCGCCCACGGCACCGCGCTCGGCATGATCCTCGGCACCGCCGCCTACATGGCCCCCGAGCAGGCCAAGGGGAAGGCGGTCGACCGGCGGGCCGACATCTGGGCGTTCGGCGTCGTCCTCTTCGAGATGCTCACCGGGCGCCGCCTCTTCGCGGGGGAGACCGCCTCCGAGGTGCTGGCCGCGGTGATCCGGGAGGAGATCGACTGGGGGCGGCTGCCGGAGGAGACGCCGCGCCCCCTGCGGCAGCTCCTCGAGCGCTGTCTCGAGCGCGACCCCCGGCTGCGGCTGCGCGACATCGGCGAGGCGCGGATCGCGCTCGGGGCGGACCGCTCGTGGAGGAGCGAGGAGAGCACCTCGTCCGCGAGCCCGGCAACTCGCCGCTCGCCTGCCAGGCCCGCGTTCGCCCTCCTCGCCGGACTGGTGGCCCTCGCCGGCGCGGTCTACCTCGGCCGCAGCACGGCGCCGCGGGCCGCGACCGGCCCTCCGGTCGCCGGTACCGGCTTCGACCGGTTCACGCGCCTTACCTCGCAGGCAGGCCTGGAGTTGTCGCCGAGCCTCTCCCCCGACGGCGAGTTCGTGGCCTACGTCGCGATCGACGGCGACGACCGCGACATCTTCCTCCTGCGCGTGGGAGGGCAGAAGCCGATCAACCTCACCGAGGACTCCCCGGCCGACGAGCAGCACCCGGCCTTCTCGCCCGACGGCCGCTTCCTCGCCTTCCGCTCCGAGCGCGGCGGTGGCGGGATCTTCGTCATGGGCGCCACCGGCGAGTCGGTGCGGCGCCTCACCGACTTCGGGGACAACCCCTCCTGGTCGCCCGACGGCAGCGAGATCGTCTTCGGCACCGAGGGCGAGTCCGATCCCCATGCCCGCGAGAAGACCAGTGAGCTGTGGATCGTGCCGGTCGCCGGCGGCGAGCCACGCCGCGTCTACGCCGGCGACGCGGTGCAGCCGGCGTGGTCCCCCCACGGGCACCGCATCGCCTTCTGGACGCAGCACGAGGGGATCCGCGATGTCTGGACCATCCGCGCCGACGGCGGCGATCTGCAGCGGGTGACCGACCTGCCGAGCGTGGACTGGAACCCCGTCTGGAGCCCCGACGGCTCCCACCTCTACTTCGCCAGCGACCGCGGCGGGGTGATGACCGCCTGGCGCGTGCCGATCGACGAGATGTCCGGCCGCCTCCGCGGCGAGCCGTCCCCCGTCACCCTGCCGGCGGCGTGGAGCGGTCAGCTCTCGCTCGCCGCGGACGAGCGTCGCCTCGCCTACCGCACGAGCGAGATGACCGCGGAGGTCCGCCGCATCCCGTTCGACCGGGCCACGGGCAGGGTTCTCGGCCCCGCCGAGCGCCTGTTCGACACGGTCATTCCGGCGGCCGGGCTCGACCTCTCGGCCGATGGCTGGCTGACCTTCCGCACCGCCGCGACGCAGGAGGACGTCTTGGTGATGCGGGCAGACGGCAGCGGCCTGCGCAAGCTCACCGACGATCCGGCGAAGGACCGCGCTCCCGTCTGGTCGCCCGACGGCTCGCTGATCGCCTTCTACTCGAACCGCGGCGGCCGCTACGAGATCTGGACCGTGGGCCGCGACGGCGGCGATCTGCGCCAGCGTTCGGACAGCGCGCGGGGAGAGGTGGACTCCGTCTACTATCCGGTCTGGGCCCCCGATGGCAGGTCGCTCGTCTTCTCCGGGAACGATCAGGTGTCCCGCATTCCGCTCCGCGACTCGCCCGTGCCGATCGGCGAGGTGGAGCGCATACCCATCGACCCGGGAGATGCGGCGCTGGTGATCCCCCTCTCCTGGTCGCCCGACGGACGCAAGCTGGCCGGCATCCGGGTCGGCCAGAACGGGCAGCTGCTCGCCGGGATCTTCGTCCACGACCTCGTCGACGGCCGGGGACGCTTCCTGCCCATCGACCGTAGCGTGCCTCCGCCCCACCACATCTATCCGGTCCTCTCGTGGCTCCCCGACAGCCGGCGCGGGCTCGTGCGCTGGGGAGAGGTCCTCCTGCGCCTCGACACCGAAACCGGCGAAGCCACACCCCTGATCGACGGCTTCCACCGCGACGGAGGAGTGGCCCAGATCAGCCACGACGGGCGCTGGGTCTACATGCTCGACACGCGCGACGAAGGGGACATCTGGCTGGCGAGCCGGGAGTCGGCGGCCGCCGGGAGGCGGACCGCGCCCGGTGCTCTGCCCGGCGGCCCGCGCTGATCGGCCCTGGGCCGACCCCCGGCGCGATGCCCTGCGGATGCCGCGAGGGCAACGCGCGACGGGTCCGCGCCGAGCGCTGATCCCCCAGCGGCAGCAGACCGCGCGGGAAGGCGGGGACGCGCGGACCCCTCTCGCCCTACAATCCCAGTACCAGGTCGGTGCCCCTCGCCGAGGCGCCAGTCAGAGGTGCCGGGCCGGTCGCCACGGCGGGCCGTCGCAGGAGGGGATGTGCGCCTCTGCTTCTTCGTCCAGAACCACCTGGGACCGGAGGTGCCCGCGCGGCTGGTGCGGGCACTCGGGCACGGGGAGGGCAGCCGCTTCGTGCTCGTCGGTCACGACGAGCAGGCCGGCCACGCCAGCGCCGCCGAGGTGGCAGCGCGCCTGGGCGTTCCGGCCTTCCCTTTCGCCGAGAGGGCGCGCCGCGGCTACTGGTCGCTCATCGCCCCCTACTTCCAGGCCATCGACTGGTTCGCGGCCCACGGCGTCGACTACGACTGGCTCGTCTACCTTTCCGGCCAGGATTACCCCACCCAGCCGCTCGCGGCGTTCGAGGCCAGGCTCGCCGGTGAGAGCTACGACGGCTATCTCCGCCTCTGGCCGGCCTGGGGAGAGGGGACCCCGTGGGAGCGGCGGCGGCAGGGAATCGTCCGCTACCGGATGCAGTACTTCGACCTCCACGGAGTTCCCGCGCTGCTGCTGCGCGGCCTCCACGCCCTCAACGGCGCGCAGCGCGGGGTCCACTTCCACCTGACCTACGGTCCGCGGGTCGGCCTGCGCTGGCCACGGGACCCATTCCGCCACGGCCTCGCCTGCTGGGCGGGAAAGCAGTGGACGATCCTCGCGCGCGCGGCCACCGAGCGGCTCTCGGCGGCGGTGGCGAGCCATCCCGAGCTGCTGCGCTGGTTCGCGCGCACGGTCTGTCCCGACGAGGCCGTGGTGCAGAGCCTGCTCGTGGCGGCGGGGGGCCTCCGGCTCTGCGGCGACGACCTCCGGTACGCCGACTTCCAGAGCTGCCACGACGGGCACCCGCGTCTCCTCGACGAGCGCGACCTGCCCTCCCTCCTCGACCCGCGCGTCTTCTTCGCGCGCAAGTTCGATCCGGTCGGGGCGCCGGCGGTCCTCGACCGCCTCGACCAGCGGATCCTCGTCGCCTAGCGGCCCTCAGCGCGCCGCCAGCTCGTCGAGGAGGCGGCCGAGGTCGCGCTCGGCCCCGGCGCGCAGGCGCGCCTTCTCCGCCGGTGGCAGGAAGAGGGCGTCGAACCCCTGGAGCGCCACGGTGGCGAGCTCCGCCGGCGTGAAGCCGAGCTCGCGGTGGAGGAGCAGGTACTCCCCGGGCAGGTCGATCGCGAACAGCCCCGGGTCGTCGGTGGAGAGCGCGATCGGCACACCCGCATCGAACCAGCTCCGCACCGGGTGTGCGGCAAGCGATGGCGCCGCGCCGGTGCGCAGATTGGAGGTGAGGTTCACTTCGATCGGGATCCTCCGGCGAACCACCTCGGCCAGCAGCTCCGGACGCTTGCCGAGGAGGGTGGCGTGACCCAACCGGTCGACTCCGAGCGCGAGCGCCGTCTCCAGGTCGCCGCTCCCCGGCGCCTCGCCGGCGTGGGCGGAGAGCGCCAAGCCCCCCTCCCGGGCCCGGCGGAACAGCTCGGCGTAGGCAGCGAGCGGTGCCGCCGCCTCGTCGCCCGCGAGGTCGATCCCCACCACGCCGCACGCGCGCCCGGCGATCGCGAGCTCCACCATCCGGCGATTCGTGTCGAGATCGACCAGCGACGGCGGCCGGATCAGGCAGACGATCACCGAGGTCCCGACTCCGAACGCCGCGCGCCCCGCCGCCAGGCCCTCCAGGGCGGCGTCGAGCACCGCCTCCTGGTCGAAGCCCGGCGCGGCCTGGAGCGCGGGAGCGAAGCGCACCTCGACGTGCCGTGTCCCCTGCCGGGAGGCGGCGGCCACCAGCTCGTACGCCACGGTGCCGAGCGCCGCCGGGTCGCGGAGCAGCGGGAGGACCGCACCGAAGACGGCGAGCACCGCCGCGAGGCTCTCGCGCGGCGCGTCGACCACCACCCGCCGCCGGATCTCGGCGAGCGGCAGGCCGGCGAGCGGCTCGTGGCCCTGCTCCCTCGCCAGCCGCTGCACCAGCTCCGGCGAGAGGGCGCCATCGAGGTGAAGGTGCGTCTCCGCCTTCGGCATCTCCCGCGCGAGCCGCTCGACCGCCAGAGGGGTCCACTCCACGTTCTCGAACCGGCCCCGGAGGTCCGGAGGCAGGGAAGGGGGGGACGGCGCGGGCAGGAGCGTCATGCGCCGATCGTAGCAACGGCAGGTGCCGGGGCCGGAAAGAGCGAGCGGGACGGCCAGGGGCCGCCCCGCTCTGGGAGTGCACACCCGGCCCGCGTCGCGGGCCGCGGCCTACAGGCCTACTTGCCCTTTGCCGGGGCCTTCCCCTTGGCCTTCTTGCTGTCCTTCTGCTTCTGGGTCTTCTCCTTGTCCTTCTTGCCGCCCTTGTCTCCCATCGTCCCTCTCCTCGGGAGCTGCTCAGACGACCTCGTTCCGGGCTCCCGTCGCCGAAACTCGGCGGAGTATCGCACCGCCGCGGCCGCCGTGGG
>JAHDVN010000268.1:4082-4840 GCA_023384635.1 Thermoanaerobaculia bacterium | reverse complement strand
GTCGAGAGCCTCTACGGGTTGGCGTTCGACCTCGCCTTCCCGGCGGCCCAGCTGCGGTTCGAGCGGGCCACGGAGGGCTCGGTCCTCGGCGTCGGCGGAGCCGGCACCACCCTCCAGGTGGCCGACGGCGGCGCGGGGCGCCTGGTCGTCGGGCTCTCCCGCCTGGGAGCGGTCCCGGGGGTGACGGCCAGCGGCACCCTGGTCACGCTCGAGTTCGTCCCCGTCGCGAGCGGGAGCGGGGCGTTCGCCTTCTCGGCCAACGCCGCGTTCGACGCGAGCGCCGCGCCGCTCTCCGGCGTCGCCTGGCAGGCCGGCTCGATCGAGGTGCGGCTGTGAGCGCGCCTCGGAGCCTCACCCTCTTCAACACCTTCGGCCGGCGAGCCGAGCGCTTCCTGCCTCTCGTCGCCGGCGAGGCGCGGATCTACACCTGCGGTCCGACCGTCTACAACCACGCCCACATCGGCAACCTCCGGACCTTCCTCTTCGAGGATCTCCTCTGCCGGGCGCTTTCCCACCTCGGCTACCGGGTCCGGCAGGTGATGAACCTCACCGACGTGGACGACAAGACGATCCGCGGGGCCCAGGCGCAGGGCGTTTCGCTCGCCGCATACACCGAGCCGTACATCGCCTCCTTCTTCGCCGACCTCGACCGGCTGCAGGTGCGGCGCGCCGAGCTCTATCCCCGGGCGACCGAGCACGTGCCGGAGATGATCGCGCTCGTCGAGCGCCTGGTCGAGAAGGGCGCCGCCTACGCGAGC
>JAHDVN010000268.1:0-4072 GCA_023384635.1 Thermoanaerobaculia bacterium | reverse complement strand
GGAGTACGGGCGGCTATCGGGGATCGACCCGGAGGCGACCCGGCGGGGCGAGCGGGTGGCGAGCGACGAGTACGAGAAGGAGGACGTGCGGGACTTCGTCCTCTGGAAGGGCGCCAAGGAGGGCGAGCCCGCCTGGGACTCCCCCTGGGGGCCCGGCCGCCCGGGCTGGCACATCGAGTGCTCGGCGATGGCGATGAAGTATCTCGGCGAGACCTTCGACATCCACTGCGGCGGCGTGGACAACATCTTCCCGCACCACGAGAACGAGATCGCGCAGAGCGAGGGCGCGACCGGTGTGCGCTTCGTGCGCTACTGGGTGCACGCCGAGCACCTCCTCGTCGACGGCGAGAAGATGTCGAAGTCGCTCGGCAACCAGTACACGCTGGGCGACCTGATCGCACGCGGCGCGCGGCCGCGCGCGGTGCGGTACCTGATGCAGTCGGTCCACTACCGCCAGAAGCTGAACTTCACCTTCACCTCCCTCGAGGCGGCGGGAGCGGCGCTGCGCCGGATCGACGACTTCCGCTTCCGGCTCGAGCATGCCGCGGAGGGCGGCGCGGGAGGGGCGGCGCTCGCGGCGCCGACCGCGGCGTTCGAGGAGCGGTTCGACGCCGCCCTGGCCGACGACCTGAACGTGTCCGGAGCGCTCGGGGCGCTGTTCGAGTGGGTGCGCGAGACGAACGGCGCGATCGACCGCGGGGCGCTCGGCGGCGGCGACCGGGAGCGCCTGCTCGCCGCGCTGGCACGCGCCGACGAGGTCTTCGGCGTCTTCGACGCCGCGCGCTGGCCGGAGAGCTCCGGCGGGCCGGAGGAGGCCGAGATCGAGTCCCTGGTCGCGGCCCGCGAAGCGGCGCGCCAGAGCCGAGACTGGGCGACCGCGGACCGCCTGCGCGGCGAGCTCGCGGCACTCGGCGTGACGGTCGAGGACACGCCGAGCGGCCCGCGCTGGAAGCGGGCGTGAGCCGGCTGCCGGAGTTCGGCCGGGCGCCGCACGCGGGGGCGCAGGGGGGGGTGGGGGAACGGGCGGCCGAGGAGTGGCTGACGCGTCAGGGGTACCGGGTCCTCGAGCGGAACGTGCGCAACCACGGCGGCGAGGTCGACCTGGTGGCCAGAGAAGGGGAGACGCTCTGTTTCGTGGAGGTGAAGGCGCGGACCTCGGACCGGTACGGGCCGGCGGTCGCCGCGGTGGGAAGCGTGAAGCGCCGTCGGCTGGCGCGCGCCGCGGCCCTCTACCTCGTCGCGCACCCGTGGACGGGTCCCTGCCGCTTCGACGTCCTCGGCCTCGACCGGCGAGCGGACGGCGATTGGGAGTTCACCCTGGTGCGGGACGCCTTCCCGGTGCCCGCCTCGGCTTGACAGGTCCCGGCCCTGTTCATATCCTTCGGCGTCGGGTGGGCGGGAATAGCTCAGTGGTAGAGCACAACCTTGCCAAGGTTGGGGTCGCGGGTTCAAGTCCCGTTTCCCGCTCCAAATAGATTCAACGGCTCCGGCCGCCGCCGCACCGGCCGGCGCCGAGTCTCGAGCACGGAGGGCCGCCGCGGGCGGCCCTCGGCGCCTTGGGGCGACGTAGCCAAGTGGTAAGGCAAGGGTCTGCAAAACCCTCATTCGCCGGTTCGATTCCGGCCGTCGCCTCCAACCCCTCCCGCTTCCCCCCACGACTCGATGCGATCGCTCCCGGCGCCGGCGCGCGCGGCGGGCCACGGTTTCGTCTACGATCGCGGGGCGGGGCCGGAGTGGCGGAACGGGAGACGCAGGGGACTTAAAATCCTCCGCCTTCGGGCGTGCGGGTTCGAATCCCGCCTCCGGCACCAGCCGCTTGATCGCTCCCGGTCGCTCGGACAGAATCGGGGACCCCGCACCGCGCGATGATCGAGAGCCTTCCAGCACCCGCCACGCTCCCGCAGAGCGAGGAGTCCGAGCGCGCGGTACTCGCGGCGGCGCTGCTCGATCCGCGCCTCCTGCCCGCCGTCTCGGCGCGGCTCACGGTCGACGACTTCTACCACCAGCGCCACCGGCTGCTCTACCAGGCGATGCTCGACCTGCAGGATCAGCAGGTGGCGATCGACGTGCGCACCCTGCAGGCGAGCCTCGAGCAGGCCGCCAAGCTCGAGGCGGCCGGGGGGCTCGCCTACCTCGCGACCCTCGACGTCGACCTGCCGGACCTCGGACGGGTCGAGAACTACGTCGAGATCGTCAAGGAGCGCGCCGTCCGCCGCCGCCTCATCGAGGTCTGCCGCGACATCACGCGCGACTGCCTCGACGGCGGGCTCGACGCCCAAGGCGCCCTCGGCAGGGCCGAGCAGGCGGTGCTCTCGCTGGGCGAGCAGGCTCTCAAGCGCGGCTTCGTGCCGTTCGCGCGCATCGCCGACGAGACGCTGGCGATCATCGAGGAGCGCCCGGACAAGGCCCTGATCGGTCTCGAGACGGGTTTCATCGACCTCGACCGGATGACCAACGGCCTCCACCGCGGCAACCTCCTCATCCTCGCCGGCCGCCCGGGAATGGGCAAGACGAGCCTCGCTCTGAACATCGCCCAGCACGTCGCGTTCCGCCTCGGCAAGCCGGTCGGGGTCTTCTCGCTCGAGATGGGGCAGCACGAGCTGGCGCTGCGCATCCTCTGCTCGGAGGCGGACGTGGCGTTCGGCAAGCTGCGCGCCGGGCACCTCTCGCGCGAGCAGTGGCGGAAGGTCATCCAGGTGCTGAGCGATCTGCGCAAGGGGCCGCTCTTCATCGACGACACCGCCAGCCCGACGCTGCTCGAGGTGGCGTCGAAGGCGCGTCGCCTGAAGGCCGAGAAGGGGCTCGAGCTGCTGGTCATCGACTACCTCCAGCTCATGCAGGCTGGGGGGCGCTACGAGAACCGGAACCTCGAGATCTCGGCCATCACCCGCGGCCTCAAGCAGCTCGCCAAGGAGGTCGACCTGCCGGTGCTCGCCCTCTCGCAGCTCTCGCGACAGCCGGAGCGCCGGGGCGCCGACCACCGCCCGCAGCTCTCGGACCTGCGCGAATCGGGGGCGATCGAGCAGGACGCCGACCTCGTCGCGTTCGTGTTCCGCGAGGAGTTCTACAGCAAGGACCCCGCCGACCGCGGCCTCGCCGAGCTGATCGTCGCCAAGCATCGCAACGGCGAGACCGGCACGGTGCCGCTGGTCTTCCTCGGGCAGACGACCCGCTTCCTGAATCGCGACCTCCGAGATGGCGCGCCCCCTGTCTGAGGAGGGGCCGCCGGGGGTCTCCGCGCTCCGCCCCGCCTGGCTCACCGTCGACCTCGACGCCCTGCGGGCGAACCTCGAGTTCCTCGGCCGTCGCCTGCAGCCCGCGGGGCGCATGGCGGTGGTCAAGGCGAACGGGTACGGGCACGGAGCGGCCGAGGTCTCCCGCGCGCTCGCCGAGTGGGGCGTCGAGTGGCTCGCCGTGGCGCTCGTCGAGGAGGGGGCCGAGGTGCGCCGCGCCGGCGTGACCAAGCCGATCCTCGTGCTCGGACCGGTGCAGCCGGCCCAGGTCGCGCTGGTCCGGAAGTTCTCTCTCGTGCCCGCAGTCTCCAGCACCAGCCAGCTCGCGATGTGGGTGCAGGCCCTGGCCGGCGCCGCCACGCCGCTCGACCTCCACCTCAAGGTCGACACCGGCATGACCCGCCTCGGGATACCTCCGGAGGAGCTCCGGGAGGCACTCGCCGTGGTGCGCCGGGCCCCCCATCTGCGTCTCGCCGGGCTGATGTCGCACCTGGCCGAGGCCGACGACCTCGCGAGCCCGCGCACCGAGGCGCAGGAGGCGCGCTTCGCGGCCCTGCTCGACCTGCTCACACCGGCGGAGCGGGGGCGCGTGCTCACCCATGTCGCCAACAGCGCCGCGGCCCTCCACCGGCCGCTCGGCGGGCGCCATCTCGTCCGTCTCGGCCTCTCGCTCTACGGCGCCGACCCGGCCCGGCGCGTCGAGGGGCTGCGGCCGGTGCTCTCGGCCTCGGCGCGGATCGTCCAGCTGCGCGAGGTCCCGGCCGGGACGCGCGCGGGCTACGGCGGGCGCTGGCAGGCATCGCGCACCAGCCGGCTGGCAGTGCTCCCGGTGGGATACG
>JAHDVN010000267.1 GCA_023384635.1 Thermoanaerobaculia bacterium | reverse complement strand
GGCCGCGAGCGCGAAGGAGAGGGCGAACAGGACGGTGGCGGGTCTCACCGATCGGGGCGGCCTTTCGCCCCATTGTAGAGCCGGAGGGCCGGTTCAGCGAGGGCCCAGGTCCGACCCGCGCGAGCTCTCGAGCAGCGGCTCCCATGCGCCCGACCCGAGCAGCCGGAGGACCGCCGGCGGCGGGCGCGCGATGGTGCCACGGTCGCCGCCACGGGTCCTCGCGAGGGAGCGGTCTCAGGGGCAGGCGGCGAACGCCTCCGTGTCGACAATGGTCGCCATCGGCCGGGACGCGGGGCTGAAGTAGGTCTTCGTCTCGCCGCTCAGGGTGTCGGTGACCGCGAGGGTGACCTCGAGATCGGTGAGGCCGCTGGCGAAGACCCAGAAATGGCCGCTGAGGGCGCAGCCGTCGAGCACTTTGACCGCGAGCTCGGTGTTGTCCGGCGAAAAGAACCAGAACTGGCCGCTGTCCCCGGTGAGTGACTCGGCGCGGGCCGATTGCACCGCGCCGGCGAGCCGGTAGCTCGCCCCGACCTGGAACCGACCGCCCTGGAGGCAGAGATGAGCCGGACCGGGAACGCAAGGCGTGGGGGCGATCAGGGGACGCAGGTGTTCGAAGAAGACCACCTCGGCGAGGGCGCGGCCGGCGTCGAGGCCCAACCGGTTGTCGTACTGCCAGTGGATGCCGCCGTAGATCCGGCTCTGGCCTGCCTCCTCGGCCGCCTCCCAGAGCGAGTCGAAGGCGCGCGTGACGCCGGGGAGCCCGTTGGAGGTGGTGGCGAAGGAGATGTCGTCGCGGCCGAGGACGAGCGCCAGCAGGCGTGCGGCGGCGCCCGAGAAGGTGCTGTGCCCCGAGACGTAGGCTGGAAACGGCGGCGTCGCGACGTACGGCCGCCAGCCCGGGTCCGGGAACGTCTCTGGGTTTCCGTCCTGGTCTGCCGCGTGGATGGCGGGCAGCGGCCGCCAGTGGGAGTACCAGTACTTCGCGTCCCACGCGAGGATGGCGGCGTCCGCCTCGGCGATGCCGAGCAGTGCGAAGAGGCGTGCGGTCTCGGGCAAGGAGAGCCCCTCCTGGATCGCGAGCTGCTGCGCAATCTCGTGCCAGTGGCCCGGTGGGGTGGCGGTTCCGGGGCCATCGGCCCAGAAGAGGGCGATCTCGCTCTGCTCCGCCGATCGCAGCGGGCTGTCCGCCCCCCCTAGCCAGTAGACCTCATCGAAGGCGAGAGCGTACTCGCGGGTGTGAGGCGCGGGCGGTGCCGGGGGGCGGAGCTGGTCGCCGGTGCGCATCGCCCAGGGTGTGACCACTGGCCACTGGGGAAGCAGAGGGCCGGCGTACGCCGGCAGCGCGGGCTCCCACCAGCCGCTGCCCGCGGGCGGGGTGTGGGTGGCGGTGGCACTGGCGCCGTCGTCTGCGCGGAGGGCGAGGATCGCCTCGCCGACCTCCGAGCCCCAGGAGACGCCGGCGTCCTTGGGCGGTCCGTCGGGGATCGTCGAGAGGTGCGCCGCGAGGCGGGCGTCCCAGGCGGCGAGATGGGCCGGAAAGACCTCGGCCAGGACGCGGTGGGCGGCGGCGGCCGCGGCCGCCTCGGGGGAGGCCGGCGTGGGCGCAGCGCGGGTGACATGGTAGGGAGCGAAGCCCCCGGAGATCCCGGACACGGCGTCGTGAACCGCGACGTGGACCATCGCGAGCGCGCGGGAGGCGACGGGGGGGGCGGTGCCCTCCTCCCGGATCGCCTCGAGGCAGGCTTGGTTCCAGTCGAGCACGACGGACGCCGCGAGGGGGCTCGTGCTCGCGAGCACCGCGGCCAAGAGGGCAAACCTCAGAAGTCGTCGCATGCCGAATCTCCCTGGATCACGGAGCGCGTGCGCAGTCCCGGCCGTGCGCCGCTGCTGGTGGGTGGTCGTTGCCGAGGAGGTTACCGCAAGTGATCGCCCGCAGCGGATGCGCCGGTCACCTTCCGTGCCGGCTCGGCTCTATCGCGGGCGCAGGTCGGACCAGCGGGAGCTCTCGAAGAGCGGCTCCCCCTCGCCGGAGCCGAGCAGCCAGAGCACCGCCGGCGACGGGCGCAGCGGTCCGGCGAGGAACTGCCCCTGGCGCGGGCCGGTGACGAACATGGCGACCGCCACCGCCTGGGCGTCGAGTGCCAGCGGGCTCGCGGCGAGGACCGCCACCACGCCTTCTCCCGGCCGGCCGGTGCGCTGGTCGAGGTAGGGGGCGTAGCGCTCTCCGGCGATCCCGAGCGGCCGGTCCTCGGGGGTGACGACGGCGAGCGCGCGGTCCCGCAGGTAGATCGTCGCCAGCGGCTCGGCCTGGCCGGGGAAACGCAGCCCGGCGACCTCCCAGCCGCGCCCGCCGGGTCCCGGCCCGATGCCGAGCAGCACCCCGCCAAGCTCGACGCGGGCGTTCGTGGCTCCGGCGTCGGCGAGGGCCGCACCGGCCCGGTCGACGGCCCAGCCGAGCGCGAATCCCCAGGTCTCCGGGCGGCTTCCCGGGGCGAGAGTCGCCTCGCCCCGCACGGCGTCGACCTGGAGGCGGTCGCAGGCGGCGCTTGCGGCGGCCTCCTCGAGCCGCGCCGCGGGCGGCAGGCCGCGGACCGGCCGGTGGAGGCCCCAGAGGTCGTAGAGGGCCCCGCCGAGCAGGCCGATCCGCCCCTCCGACCAGACGCAGAAATCCCCCGCCTTGGGCGGCGCGCCGGGCGGGGGCGGCGGCAGCGCCACCGGCACGCCCGCGCGCGCGGCGAGCCGCGCGAGGCCGCCCCCGGGGCCGAGATCGGCCTCCGCCGCCGCCAGCGCCGCGAACGCCGCCTGCGCCGCGCGCTCCCCCTCGGACGCCGGCAAGTCGCGCACCTCCACGATCGCGGTGAAGCCGAACGCCGAGCCCTCGAGGCGGACGATCGCCGGCTCCGCGGCCGGCGCGGAAAGAGTGGCGGTGAGCAGGAGCGCGGCGAAAGCGAGGAGGTGGGGGAGCCGGGAGCGCATCGAGTGCATCGTAGCCCCCCGGAGGCTCAGCCGCCGAGCCGCAGGCGGGCGAAGCGGCGCTTGCCGACCTTGACGAGGTACGGCTCGCCGCGCGGGGGCAGGGGGGCGAGCGGTGCCGAGGCCCGTTCGCCGTCGATCGTCACCGCCCCCTGCTCGACCAGGCGCCGCGCCTCGTTGCGACTCGGGGCGAGGCCGGCCTCGGCGAGGAGGGTCGCGAGCGGGCGGTCGCCGCGGAGCGCGATCTCGGGGACCTCGTCGGGCAGGCCTCCGCCGGCGAAGACGCGCTCGAACTCGGCCTCCGCCTCTTGCGCTGCAGCGTCGCCGTGGTAGTCGGCGACGAGCCGCCGCGCGAGCTCCTGCTTCACGCCCTTGGGGTGGAGCCGCCCGGCCTCGACCTCGCGCCGGCGCCGGGCGATCTCGCTCTCCTCGAGGTCGGTGAGGAGGAGGTACCAGTCCCACATCAGCGCGTCGGGGATCGACATCGTGCGGCCGTAGATCTCCTGCGCCGGGTCCTCGACCGCGATCGCGTTGCCGAGGCTCTTCGACATCTTGTCGTGGCCGTCGAGGCCGACCAAGAGCGGCACGGTGAGCACGACCTGGGGCTCGAGCCCCTCCTCCTTCATCAGGTCGCGGCCGACGAGGAGGTTGAAGATCTGGTCGTGGCCGCCGAGCTCGACGTCGCAGCCGAGGCCGGCGGTCTTCGCCATCTCGACCGAGTCCTTCCCCTGCACCAGCGGGTAGAGGAGCTCGTGGATCGAGATCGGCTGGTTGGTCTGGAAGCGGGTGCGGAAGTCGTCCCGCTCCATCATGCGCGCCAGCGTCCAGCGGCCGGCGAGGCGGACCATCCCCTCGGCCCCCATCGGCGAGAGCCACTCGCTGTTGTAGCGGATCTCGGTTTGCTCGCGGTCGAGGAGGCGAAAGACCTGGCGGGCGTAGGTCTCGGCGTTGGCCAGCACCTGCTCGCGCGTGAGCTGCGGGCGGGTCGCCTTCTTGCCCGTCGGGTCGCCGATCATCGCCGTGAAGTCGCCGATGAGGAAGACCACGCGGTGGCCGAGACGCTGGAAGTGCCGCATCTTGCGCAGCAGCACCGTGTGCCCGAGGTGGAGGTCGGGCGAGGAGGGGTCGAACCCCGCCTTGACCACGAGCGGGCGGCCGGTCGCCGCGGCTCGCTCGAGCTTCCGCCGCAGGTCCTCCTCCGAGACGAGGTCCACCGCCCCGCGCCTCAGGAGCGCCAGCTGCTCGTCGACGGGAGGAAATCCGGCGGCCATAGCGGGTGGAGGTTAGCAGACGGCGGGGGAGAGGCAGTGTGGTCAAAAAAACCGACTGGTCATATAATCCGACCAGAAAGGAGGCGGGCGGATGACCACCATGGGGGCCGCGAAGTTCAAGGAGCAGTGCCTGGCGATCCTCGACGAGCTGGGCGCGGAGGGGATCGTGATCACCAAGCACGGGCGGCCGGTGGCGCGCCTGATTCCATACGAGCAGGAGCCGGCGCGCCTGATCGGCAGCCTCAAGGGGCGCCTCGCGGTGAAGGGGGACGTGATTTCGACGGGCCTCGCCTGGGACGCCGATGCTCGCCCTTGACACCCACGTGCTGCTCTTCGCGCTGGCGGGGACGCTCCGCAAGCGGGAGCGCGAGCTGTTGGCGAGCCACCGCTGGAGCGTCTCGGCGATCGTGCTCTGGGAGCTCGCGAAGCTCGTGCAGCTCGGTCGCGTGGAGCTCGACCTCGACGCCCCCGAGGTGACGGCGGCGCTCGCCGCGGTGCGCGTCTGGCCGCTCGATCTCGCCGGGGCCCAGGCCTCGACCCGCCTCGACATCCGCGGCGACCCCGCCGACGACATCATCGCCGCCCCCAGCCTCGGCCA
>JAHDVN010000266.1 GCA_023384635.1 Thermoanaerobaculia bacterium | reverse complement strand
CGGCCGCGGAGGGCGAGCGGCGCGCGCGAGCAGGTCGGCCAGCCGCTCGACCGCGTCGCGCCGGTTCCGCTCCTGGGTACGGAAGCGCTGCGCCACCAGCACCAGCTCGCCGGCCGCCGTCATCCGCCGGCCGGCGAGGCGGACGAGCCGGGCCTTGACCGCCTCCGGCAGGGAGGAGGAGCCGGCGACGTCGAAGCGGAGCCGCACCGCGGTGGCCACCTTGTTGACGTTCTGGCCCCCCGGGCCGGAGGCCCGGCGCAGGAGCTCGAAGGCGAGCTCCTCGTCGCGGATCGGGAAGCCGGCGAGCTCGGGCATGGCGGCATTCTCTTCGCCAGGCTAACGGCGAGCAACCCGGAGCGCGGCGGTCGCCCACGCCACGCAGAGAAGCAAGAGGGCCCCCGCGAGATAGGCGAGCGCGACTGCCGGGCGGGCGCGCCCGGAGAAGCCCGCGAAGTCGAGCGCCGGTGTGCGACCGGCATCGTCCAGCACGAGGTAGAGGAAGACCAGGTAGAGCACCGTGAACGCCTTGGGACCCCGCGTCAGGGTCGCGAGCGCCACCGCGACGAGCGCCACGGAGAGTCCGGCCAGGAGGGCGGTGACCGACGCTGCCGCGCCGGAGGCCGCCAAGCGCACCGCCGGGGCGAGCGTGAAGGCGAGGCCGAGCAGCCCACCCGTGGCGCACTTCCAGGCCAGGTGGTGGCCGGAAATGCTGGGAGCTGCGCCTGTCCAGGCCAGCGTACCCTCCCGGTCTTCGCGGCAGGCGAGGTCCGCGACCGCGAGGCCGAGCGTCGCCAGGATGGCCGGCAGGAGCCCGGCCGCGACCTCAGCCGCGGGCAGCACGGGCGCGGCAACCGCGCCCGCGAGTAGCGCCACGCCCGCGAGCGGGTAGCGCAGCAGGGTCAGGGCACCGTCCGCCAGCGCCGCTCCGCAGAGCGACGGACGAGGCCCGCACCCGGCGAGGAGCGGGCCGACCGCCCACGCCACCAGCGGGCGCGGCCAGGCCACCGCCCGTCCGATCCACCCCCGGGCAGCGCCGGGAGGAGGCAGCCGCACCCGATCGGGGTCGAAACGGTGGAACCCGGCGACCGCGAGCGCCAGCATGCCGGCGGGGACGAGCAGCGCCGCGAACCGCCTGACGATCCAGCCGCCGCGCAGGGCGATGCCGGGAAAGGTGTAGGTGCCCGCGCTGGCGTCGAAGGCGCTCGCCCCGATGGCGAAGCCCGGGCTTCCGCTCGCCTGCTTGGCGGCCTCGGCCGCCACGCCGAAGCCGGCGAAGTCGACCAGACTCGTCCAGGAACCAGCCGACATCACCTCTCCGGCGGTCGCCAAGCCCATCACGGTGAGCCAGAGGAAGAAGTACGTCACGTCGCCGAGCCGCCCCGCGAGCCGCGGGCGGGTTTCGAACAGCACCGCCGCCGCGGCCGCGAAGAGGATCGCGGGCGGCACCAGCAGGCCGTAGGTCGCCAGGTACGGGCCGAGGGCGACCGGTCCCTCGCCCCGTGCCGCCTGCATCGCCATCGAGCTCACGAGGTAGCCGGCCGCGAGGACGGCGAGAAAGGCCGTGTGACCGAGCGCCTTGCCGACCAGGTACTCGCCGGGTCCGAGCGGCGTCGACGCGAGGATCAGGCCGCACCGCGTTTCGAGGTCGCCGCGGATCGAGTGGCTCACCAAGTAGTAGCCCACCAGGCCGAGCAGGAAGCTGCAGAGCAGGCCGGTGGCGAACGCGAGCGTCTCCGAGTCGTAGAGAGCCCGCTGGCCACCGACCACCATGAGTGCCCGCCCAGTGCTCGGGTCGGGCACCCAGAGGTAGGCGGAGAAGCAGAGGGCCAGGAAGGCGGCCACCGTGACCGGCCGGCGCAACCGGAGCCGCAGGTCGAGCTGCGCCACCGCGGCCAGACGCCGCAACCGCTCGCTCACGACCGCCCTGCTGCCGCCGCGATCGAGCCGGCGAGCTGTAGGTAGACATCCTCCAGGGTCGGTTCCACGAGCGACGCTCCGGGGCACGGGGGTCCTTCCGCCACCGCGCGGAGGTGCACCTCCTGGCCCCGGCGCACCGCGCGCGCCTCTGGGAGGCCGCCGCGCAGCGATTCGTACTGCTCGGCCGGGATCACCGCCTCCCAGACCCGCCCGCGCGCTCCCTCGAGCAGCCCGTCCGGCCGGTCGCACGCCACGAGACGCCCCTCGCTCATCACCGCGATCGCGGTCGCGATCGACTCGATGTCGGAGACGATGTGCGTCGAGAGCAGGACGAGCCGCTCGCCGCCGAGCTCGGAGAGCAGGCCGCGGAAGCGAAGCCGCTCACCGGGGTCGAGGCCCGCGGTCGGCTCGTCGACGATGAGCAGGTCGGGCTGGTTGGCCAGGGCCTGGGCGATCCCGAGGCGCTGACGCATCCCGCCCGAGAACCCCGCCACCCGGCGGCCGGCCACGGTATGGAGGTTGACCAGCTCGAGCAGCTCGCCCAGCCGGCGCCGGTCGCGCATCCCCTTGAGCCCGGCGAAATAGGCGAGGTGCTCCTGCGCCGTGAGCTCGCCGTAGGTGCCGAAATCCTGCGGCAGGTAGCCCAGCCGCCGGCGCAGATCGTCGGGCCGGCGCCGCACGTCGACGCCCGCGAACCGGATCTCGCCGGAAGTCGGCCTGAGCACGGTCGCGATCATCTGCATCAGGGTCGTCTTGCCGGCGCCGTTCGGACCGAGCAGGCCGAGCACGCCGCTGCCCACCTCCAGCGACACGTCCCGCACGCCGTAGTTCCCCGCCCGGAACCTCTTCGTGAGTCCGCGGATCTCGAGCACTCTCACCTCCCGCGGGCGCCGCCCGCTTCCCCTGCAAACGCAGCGCGCCCGCGAAGGTTGCGCCCGGACGGCCCGCTTCTACAGCTGCCAGGCGTAGCCGAGCTTGACGAAGAGGGTGCGGCTCTCGCGGGTGAGGTCGATCCGCTCCTCGCCGAGGGCGGTGTCGGAATAGCCGAGGAAGAGCACCGTCTGCGGGTTGAGCTTGTAGGCGAAGAGGAGCTGGTTGAACCACTCGCGCTCGCTCGCACCGACCGCCTCCGCGTAGAGCGCGGGGTCGCGCGCGAGGTCGAAGTACTGGACGACCCAGCGGACGTAGGCTCGGAGGTTGAACTGCCAGGTGACCCGCAGGTCGGAGAGATGGGCCTCGAAGAGCCGCCCTTCCGGCAGCTCGAAGCGCTGGAAGGCGTGGCTCAGGGCGAGGCGCACCCGCCGGCCGAGGTGGAGGGTGGCGCTCGGCTCGATCTCGACCTGGCGCCCTTCGCGCAGGCCGTCGTAGTCGATGGCGTCGCCCGCGTCGGCGGAGAAACCGAGCTCGAGCCAGCTCACCGGCTGCAGCTCCCCGTAGAGGTCGAGCGTGAAGAGGTCGAAAGCGATCCCCTCCACCACCTCCCGCTGCCACTCGGGGCGCAGCCCCAGGAACGACTGGAATCGCCCCTGGAACTCGAACCACGCCGCGACCTCCCGGTCCAACAGGTCGCCGTCCTGGGTGCGGAGCTCCTCGGCCGAGCCGCCGAAATAGAGCTGGTCGTACCAGCCGCTGCCGTCGCCGTGGTAGGTGCGCTGCAGGTCGACGGCGTACTCCCGGACGCCGACCTGCGGCACGAAGCCGAGGTCGGCCCGGAAGTCGTCGGCCAGATCGCGGATCTCGAAGCTGCCGTTCCACTCGCGCGAGCTGTAGGCGTACTTCAGCCGCAGCAGGTGACCGGCGAGCTCCCCCTCGGGCTGGCCGAACCGGCGGGCCGTCGCCTCCGGATAGCGGGTGCGCGAGCCGAAGGCCTCGAAGCGGAAGCGGTGCCGCTCGCCGACCCGGAAGAGGCCGTCGGCGCCGAAGAGGCGGCTGTGGTACCCGTCGGCCTCCCGGCCGGTGTAGAAGGCGCCGACCGTCGAGCTCCCCCCGAGGTCCCGGCGGTAGCGCAGGACCGTGGAGAGGTTCTCGCCCGCCAGGCTGCCGACGGCCGAGCCCTCGCGCCCGGGGAAGAGGAGGTTCGTGCGGTCGTCGCGGGCGACGATGAGCCCGAACGTGTTGGCTCCCTGCTTGCCCGCGAGCTTCGCCCCCCAGGCCGGCTCCGCGATGCTGCGGGTGTGGACGAGGTCGGTGGCGCTGTCGAAGGTGTCGGCGCCCTCGAGGAAGAACGGCCGCTTCTCCGGGTAGAAGAGGGCGAAGCGGGTGTTCACCTCGAGCTGGGCGACGTCGGCCTCCACCTGCGAGAAGTCGGGGTTGAGCGTCGCCAGCGCCGTCAGGTTCGGGGTCAGCCCCCAGCGCGCGGTGAGGCCGGCCTCGACCTCCTCGTCGCCGGCGACCCACGGCCCGTCCGGGAACGGGGAGCGCTGGTCGGTGCGCGCGCCGGTGATGGTGGGCGTGATCTCGAGGGCGTGCCCCGGCCGCAACCCCGCGAGCCCCTCGAGCCGGCCGATCCCGCAGAGGAAGCAGTTGCGGCCGCGGTCGCGGGGGGCGAAGGAGACCTGGTAGCGCCGGTCGCGCGGGTAGATGCGGGTGGCTTCGAACCCCCACTCCTGGGGCGCCCCGCCGGCCGGGAAGCGGAGGGCGGCGAACGGGATCGCCATCTCGACCTCGTAGCCGCCGGCGGTGATCCGCCCGGCCGAGTCCCAGATCGCGTCCCAGGAAGTGTCCTCGGTGCCGACGACGTCGTCGAGGATCATGTCCATCTGGACGCCCAGCGGGTTGACGAAGAACTCGAACGCCCGCCGCTGGTCGTCGAAGGTGTCGAGCTCGACGCCGAGCATGTCGTCGCCCCAGGAGCGGTCCCGGTCGGCGAACCGCGCCCGGATGGCGGACGGGTCGGGGTCGTGGGCGCGGAAGGCGAAGTAGATCGCCCGCTCGT
>JAHDVN010000265.1 GCA_023384635.1 Thermoanaerobaculia bacterium | reverse complement strand
GCGGTGCGCCACCACCCGCTCGAACTGCTCGCCCGCCTTCTTCTCGACGGTGATGGAGAGCGTCGAGGCGAGCGCCCCGGCCCGCGCGAGCTCGACCGCCTCCTCGGTGCCGCCGGGAACGGGCTCGACCGACCGTGCTCGCCACCACGCCTCACGCGCGGCGCGATGTCATGCCGCGTCTACGACGGAGATCGCCGTGAACATCGAGATGCTCCCCATCGACGCGGTCAAGGAGTACGACCGCAACCCCCGCACCATCAGCGACGCCGCGATCGATGCGGTCGCCAAGTCGATCCAGGCGTTCGGGTTCAAGATCCCGATCCTGATCGACGGCGACGGCGTCATCATCGCCGGGCACACGCGGCTCCGCGCCGCGCGGAAGCTCGGGCTGAAGGAAGTGCCGACGATTCGCGCGTCGGACCTGACGCCTGACCAGGTCAAGGCGCTCCGCATCGCCGACAACAAGGTCGCGTCGCTCACCGCGTGGGACATGGAACTCCTGCCCATCGAGCTCGCCGACCTCAAGGGCGTGGATTTCGACCTGGCGGTGCTCGGCTTCAGCGCCGAGGACCTCGCGGCGATCATGGCCCCCGCGGGCAACGAAGGCCTCACCGACCCCGACGAGGTGCCGGCACCGCCCGACGCGGCGACGACGGTGCCGGGCGACATCTGGGTGCTGGGCAACCACCGGCTCATGTGCGGTGACAGCAGCAAGCCCGCGGACTTGGACCGGCTGCTCGACGGCCAGCCGGTCCACCTCGTGAACACGGACCCGCCGTACAACGTGAAGGTCGAGCCCCGCTCGAACAACGCGATCGTCGCCGGCCTGAGTTCGTTCGCGCTCCCCGGCAAGGCCGACCAGCACGACCAGCAGAGCGCCGACCTCAACCGCTACCCCGAGAAGAGCCGCGCGACGCACAAGAAGCTCCGCGCCAAGGACCGGCCGTTGGCCAACGACTTCGTGTCGGACGACGAGTTCGACCGGCTGCTCGCCGCGTGGTTCGGGAACATCACCCGCGTGCTGATCCCCGGCGGCACGTTCTACATCTGGGGCGGGTACGCCAACTGCGGGAACTACCCGCCCGTGCTCAAGCGCTGCGAGCTCTACTTCGCGCAGGCGATCATCTGGATCAAGGAGCACCCGGTCCTCACGCGCAAGGACTTCATGGGCAATCACGAGTGGTGCTTCTACGGCTGGCGCGAGGGCGCTGCGCACCGTTTCTTCGGCCCCAACAACGTGCCGGACACATGGTCCATCAAGAAGGTGAACCCCAACGCGATGGTCCATCTGACCGAGAAGCCGGTCGAGCTCGCTCGACGGGCGATGGAGTACTCCTCGCGCCCGGGCGAGAACGTGCTGGACCTCTTCGGCGGCAGCGGCTCGACGCTCATCGCGGCGGAGATGACGGGGCGGCGGGCGTACCTGATGGAACTCGACCCGCTCTACTGCGACGTCATCGTGCAGCGATGGGAGAAGTTCACGGGCCGCATGGCGGAGCGGGTTGGCTCAAACGCTGTGGCCGAAGAGAAAGCCGCGACACGCGTCGCGGCTGGGAGCAAGGCGTGATGTGTGTCTCACTCGTCGAGGGTCGGCAGCGGGCCGTCGACCGCTTCGTCCCATCCGAGGGCGTAGCGCTCGGCGATGTCATCGAGGTCATGCTCGGTCAGGTATTCGGCGGTCTTCCGCTCCTGGCAGGCGGCGACGGCCCGCGCGAGGTCCGTCCATTCCTCGATGGTGAGCATCTGGTCTTGGCGTGCGCCGAGCAGGTAAAGCGCGGCCTGCAGGACGGCTTCGAGTTGCGCTTCGCGGTTAGGGGCGGGCGTCGCGGTCATGGCTCAGGCTCCCTTCCCCGCCACAAAGACGCCGCGCTCGTGCTTCTTGAACCTCGCGGCCGTTCCCTTGGCGGCGATCTCGCGGATGATCGCGGCGTAGAGCGTGGCCTCGGGGGTCTTGCCGCCGGGGGAGCGCCACAGGCCCTTGGCCTCCATCGCGGCGATCATCTCCTTGGCCCGCATCGGCACCTCGCTCGCGGCGAGCACCTGCGCCGCCGCGTTGAGCGCGCTGACGCGCTTGGGCTTCTTCTCCTTGACAGCCTTCGTCTTGGGGGCCCTTTCACCCTTGGCCTTCGTGCCCTTGGTAGCCGCCCCAAGGCTCGCGTTGTTGGCGACATCTTTCTCGCTGGGGACCTCGTGGTCCTGCTTCCCGCCCGCCAACCGGTCGTTGATCTCGGCGAGCGCCGCTTTGCGGAGGCGCTCCGTACTCGACGCGGTGGCGTCGGCCTTGCGCTTGGGGATGCGCTTGCCGCCTGGGCCGACGGCTCGCTTCATCGCGGGGGTGCTGCTGGACTTCTTCGTCTTCGTGCTCATGGTCATCTCCGAACTGGGGGTTGGGTCTCCCGTCGCACGCTGCGGCGGGGAAGCGTGGCCATCGCGGTTCCCCGCGACGCCGCGTGGGGCGGGTCAGCGGCTCTGCACGATGCTGATCTGGAACTCGGAGCCGTCCTCCATCCGCAGGACCAGCCCCTTGTTGCTCGTGAGCAACTGCGCGCCGTCGAAGGTGTCGGCGTGGGCCAGGCCTTCGGCCTCGCTCACCATGTCGCGGGCGATGTCGGCCAGCGCGATGTCATCGTCTTCGCCTTCGATCTCTTCGCGGGCGTCGAGAAGGTTCTGGATCAGGGACAGCAGCGTGTTCTGCAGGTCGGTCTCGTTCATGGCGGGTCTCCGTGGTTGAGCGGGCGTTCAGCAGCCCGCGACGCGTTCGATCTCGTTCAGGACGTCGTGGACCATCGAGTTAGTGGCGGCCGCCTGTCCCCGGCGGTCTTGCCCGTAGATGTGCTTGGCCACCTCGGCGGCCTTCGCGTAGCGGGCCTCGCGGCTCTCATCGCGGCGGAACTCGGCGATGACCTTGTCGACGCGGCCTTGCACGCGGCTCATGCGGACCACGCTGGCGGCCGCGCCGTCGGCCGTGGCTCGCACCGTGATGTCTTCCTCGCTGCCCTCGATGACGATGTGCTTGATCTTCATGGCGTGTCTCCATGGTGGCGGTCACTCGGCGTCGTTCAGGAAGGCCTCGACGTGCTCGCGGTCCATCCCGCTCATGAACCCGACCAGGTCGATCAGGTCGCTGCGGACCTTCCCGAGGTCGCCCGTGCGGCCCCAGTTGCGCGGGTCGGCCTTGGCCGCCTCGGCGTGCTTGTCGAGTTCCATCTGCAGGACGTCCATCAGTCGGGCGATGTCGTTCCGCCGGGTGGCGTACGTCTCAGCGGCGGTGGGTTGCTGGGGGGCGGGTGTGCGGTTGTGTTTGCGGGTGGTCATCTACTTGCTCCCATGCGTTGGTGTGGTCCGTTGAACACAGAAGCCCGCGTTGCGCGGGCTTCAGGTGGTCGGCAGTTCGGGGTTGCGGGGGCTGGTCGGTGCCTCCTCGCGTGCGGCCTCGCGGGCCGCGTCGCCTCGTCCTTGGCGGTATCCGGTGTGCAGGCCTTCGCGGTAGCCGGCCTCGAAGGCGTGGCGGACCAGGTCGCGGATCGACCACACCGGGATCTCGTGGAAGTCGAGGCTGTCGCTCTTGCGGGTCGCGAGCGTCTCCAGCAGCAGTTCGACCTTGGCCCATTCCATCTCGGTATCGAGGGCCTTCTGCTTGCTGATCCCGTCGAGGCTGGGCTTGGTGTTCGTTCTGGCGTTCTGCGGGGCGTTCATCGTCGTGGTCTCCGTTGCGGGTGCTTGCCCCGCGTTGTGACACATGAAGCCATGACATTCGCCACGAGGCAAGGCAAACCGAAGCGGTTTCGCCGTCATTCCGCGACATGTGGGCAACTGCGTCCGCGATGTGGGCAACTGTGCGCGGGAGGTCCGCGATGACTCCCGAACACGCGCCTAGTCCCGAGCATGCACAGGGAATGTCCCGGCTGAACCCCGCCGCGCTTGGCGTCGCGGACGCCGCCCGCGTGCTCTCGCGGATCGGGGGCAAGCCCGTCACCGACGCCATGCTCCGCGCCGACATCGACGCGGGCGCGCCGACGAACGCGAACGGCACCATCAACCTCGTGCACTATGCCGCGTGGCTCGTGAAGGAGATGTCTGTGGGGGGTGCCGGTGGCGATTGACCCGCGCCAACTCAAGCCCGGCGAACTCGCGCGGCTGCTCAACAGCACGCCGCTGGGCGAGGTGATCAGCGAGCGGCAGCTCCACCGGCATCGCACGCGCGCGGGGTTCCGCGTCGCGGCCGATGGCGATGCCGGCAAGGTCGACCTCTTCCGGTACGTCGCGTGGCTGGTGACCACGCGGCACGCGGCCATCGCGGAAGCGGCGAATCAGCCTGTCGGCCTGACCGGCTACGAGGCGATGAAGGAGCGGGCCCGGCTCCGGAACGCCATGCTCTCGCTCTCGGGGCGGGACATCGGCGACCTGCCTCCCGTCGCTGACCCCGCGC
Organism: Thermoanaerobaculia bacterium; assembly: GCA_023384635.1. Taxonomy (GTDB): domain Bacteria; phylum Acidobacteriota; class Thermoanaerobaculia; order Multivoradales; family JAGPDF01; genus JAAYLR01. The sequence goes on along the minus strand of JAHDVN010000265.1, from coordinate 429 downwards.
GGCGTTCCCGGGCCGCGAAGGACTTCCGATACTTCTGCGAGACGTACTTCGGGCAGACGTTCCACCTCAAGTGGTCCGACGACCACCTAAAGGTCATCGCCAAGATCGAGCAGGCCGTGCTGGACGGCGGGCTGTTCGCGATGGCGATGCCGCGCGGCTCGGGCAAGACCAGCCTCTGCGAGGTGGCGTGCCTGTGGGCGATGCTGTACGGGCACCGGGAGTTCGTGGCGCTCATCGGCTCGGACGAGGAGCACGCGGCGGGGATGCTCGAGTCGATCAAGGCGGAGCTGGAGAACAGCGAGATTCTCGGGGCCGACTTCCCCGAGGTCTGCCATCCGATCCGTTCGCTCGAGGGCATCCACCAGCGGGCGTCGGGGCAGCTCTACCAGGGCAAGCAGACCCACATCGGCTGGACCGCCCGGGAGATCG
>JAHDVN010000264.1 GCA_023384635.1 Thermoanaerobaculia bacterium | reverse complement strand
CCTCGACCTCGCCGCCTACGAGCGGGATCGCGTCGTGCAGCTCGAGGAGCACTTCGAGAACGGGCACCGCGCCCGGCGCGGCGAGCCGCAACGGCCGATCGCTCCTCTGAGCTGACCATGATCCCGCACGTCGTCTCGGTTCGCCCCCTCGCCGGCCACGAGCTGTGGCTGGAGTTCGACGACGGCACGTCGGGCGTGGTCGATCTCGGCCGGCGGTTTCCCTTCACGGGGGTCTTCGCGCCGTTCGCCGATCTCGTCTGGTTCCGGCAGGTGCGCGTGGACGAGGAGAGCGGGACGATCGTCTGGCCGAACGGCGTCGACCTCGATCCGGTGGTGCTCTACGCGGCCGCCCGAGGCCTCGCGCCCGAGGCCGTGCTCGACCTGCCCGCCGCGACCGGTTCGCGCTGAGGGCGCCGGCCCGGCGTGGTCGTAGCGGCCGCCGCCCCTGGCGGCCGGCCTCTTGAGCGAGGGGCAACCGGCGGCCGGCAGAGGTCGGTGGGATTCGCCGAAAAGGCCGGCCGGCACGGGGGCCGGCCGCTACGGGGGAGATGGGAGGTCTCCGCACCCGATCGAGCCCTGGCCCCTGTAGGGGCGCGTCGCGACGCGCCCCTACAGGGGCCAGGGCTGAGCTGGCGAGTGGACTCACTCGACGAAGACGCCGAGTTCCGTGACGTTTCGCGAGTGAATCCCGACCCGGAGCGGGGCCGCAAGTCGCCTGGCACCTCTCGGCACCCTTCGGCCACAAATCGCCTGGCACCTTGCGGGGACCTGTCCGCCCATCCGCCGGGGCGGTCTCGAGCGTAGGGATGGGCGATGCGGCAGCCGCAGGCGCTGGCCGCGGTCCGCCCACCCCATCCCGCACGAGGAGCCCCGATGAGCGACCTTCTCTTCTCCCCCTACCGGCTCGGCCGGATCGAGCTGCCGAACCGGATCGTGATGAGCCCGATGACCCGCAACCGCTCGATCGGGAACGCGCCGAACGAGCTGGTCGCGACCTACTACCGGCAGCGCGCCGGGGCCGGGCTCATCGTCACCGAGGGGACCTCCCCCTCGCCCAACGGGCTCGGCTATCCGCGCATCCCCGGCCTCTTCCGGCCCGACCAGGTGGCCGGCTGGAAGGCGGTGGCCGAGGCGGTGCACGGTGCGGGGGGGCGGATCTTCGCGCAGCTGATGCACACCGGCCGGATCGGCCACCCGGAGAACCTGCCGGCGGGGGCGGAGGTAGTGGCGCCGTCGGCGGTGGCGGCCCGCGGCGAGATCTGGACCGACACGAAGCGGCTCCAGCCCCACCCGACGCCGCGGGCGCTGAGCTCGGAGGAGGTCGCGGCCACCGTCGCCGAGTTCGCCCGCGCGGCCGCGAACGCGGTGGAGGCGGGGCTCGACGGGGTGGAGATCCACGGCGCCAACGGCTATCTAGTCGACCAGTTCCTCAACCCGACCGCGAACCGGCGCGACGACGCCTGGGGCGGGGACGCCGAGCGCCGCAACCGCTTCGCGGTGGAGGTGGCTGAAGCCTGCGCGGCCGCGATCGGCGCCGACCGGGTCGGCATCCGCCTCTCGCCGTACGGGGTGTTCAACGACCTCGCCCCGTTCGACGGGATCGAGGAGCAGTACGAGGCCCTGGCGCGGGAGCTCGCGGCGGTGGGGATCGTCTACGTCCACCTCGTCGACCACAGCGCGATGGGGGCGCCGCAGCCGGCCGAGTCGACGGTGACCGCGATCCGCCAGGCCTTCGGCGGTACCTTCATCGTCAGCGGCGGTTACGACCGGGCGCGGGCGGAGGCGGATCTCGCGGCCGGCCGCGGCGATCTCGTCGGCTTCGGCCGCCCGTTCATCTCGAACCCCGACCTCCCCGAGCGCCTCCGCACCGGAGCCCCGCTCGCCGACCCCGACCCGGTGACCTTCTACACCCCGGGGACGAAGGGGTACGTCGACTACCCGGCCCTCGCCGCCGCCTGACGCAGAGGCGGAGGCTGGCGGCGCGGGCGGTCACGAGTCGGCTGGCACCTGATCGGGCTGGTCACAACTCGGCTGGCACCTGTTCGCTACGTTGACTCCCCGGCCCTCGGCGGCGCCTGACGCGAAGGTGGCTGCCGGCGGCGCGGCCGGCCCCAAAATCGCCTGGCACCTGGTCTCGGCACCTTGTCTCGCCTGGTCCGGGCCGCGGCCCAATCTCCAGCCCGTCAGGCGGCGACGCGGACTTTCGCGTAGAGGAACTCCGGCGCGAAGTCGGCGCCGTTCGGCCAGACCAGCGTGTGCAGCTCCGGGTGCACGCGCACTTCGGCGAAGCGGGCGGGGTCCTTGAGCGGCTCGAAGACCGGGCCCCAGAGCTCGCCCGCGAGGTCGAGGTCGCCCTCGGTCCCGTCGGCGAAGCGCAGGTGCAGGGTGTAGCCGGAGAGCAGGCGGACAGCGACGACCTTGGGCGTCATGGGCGTCTACTCCAGGGGAGCGATCGGCGCGAGCGGTTCGCGGCGCCGGGCGCGCTCCCAGTTCTCGGCGAGCTCGGCGCGGTGGAGCTCGGCCCACTCGAGAACGAGGCCGAGGGCGCGGCGGGGAAACCGGCCGGAGACGGCGTTGTCCGCGACCCCGACGGTGACCTCGAACTCCCCGTAGACGGCGTGGAAGTGCGGTGGACCGTGCTCGCTGTAGTACATGGCGATGACGATCCCCAGGAAACGGCAGAGCTCCGGCACGCTTCGATCCTATCGCGACGGACGAGGGGGTCCGTTGGCGATCGCTGTCGGCTCGCCTCGGCCTGGGGGCCTCGACCACGGGGAGCGCGTCGGGCTGCAAATCGCCTGGCACCTTCGCAGCACCTTCGCAGCGGCGCCCCGCTCGCCACCCCCGACCCGGCGACCTTCTACACCCCGGGGACGAAGGGGTACGTCGACTACCCGGCCCTCGACGCCGCCTGACGCGGTGGCGGAGACCGCGGCCCGCAAATCGCCTGGCACCTGTCTCAGCAGTGGCGGAGACCGCGGCCCGCAAATCGCCTGGCACCTGTCTCACATGTCTGCACCTTTCCGGACGCCCGGGGTCCCGTTCTCCTCTACAATGATCCTGCTCTTCGGAGGCAGGATGGCCGGGAATCGCACCGGGGTCCGCTGCGCCGCCGCCGTCGCCGCGCTGCTCGTGGCGGGCGGGTCGGGTGCGGCGCAGGCCGTGGCGGGCGATCGGGAGGCCGCGACCCGCGTGCTGCGCGCGGCCGCGGAGCTGCGCGCGCAGGCGCTCGACGATCTCGGGCCGGCCCTGGAGCGCTTCGCCACCCCCGAGGCGCGCGCGGCGCTGCGGGGGTGGGAGGGCGAGCTCTGGTCGACCGTGCCGCCCCGCACCGGCTGGTCGTTCTTCTTCGGCACCTCGGTCTGGACGGCGGCCGGCCTCGAGTCGGCGGCGCCGCGCGTCGGCTTCTACCACCCCTGGTCGGACGTCTGGCTGCTGACGGAGTGGAGCGTCCGGGGCGAGGAGCCGCGCCTGGCGCGGGCGGAGATCCTCATGGGCGACTGGCTGCGCGAGGGAGCGACGTTCGAGCTCGCCCCGGCCTGGCTGCGAGCGGGTGAGCTCGCGCCGGCAGCGCTCGCGCTCGCCACCGCCGGGGCCCTGCGAACCTTCGAGCTGGAGAGCGAAGCGGCCGGCGCCGGCGTGCCGCTGGGGCCGCGCGAGCCGGAAGTGGCGGCGGGGAACCGCTCGGGCGCGGCGCTGCGGCTGGCGTCTGCGCTGCGCGGCGTGCGCGAGCTCGCGCTGCCGCGCCCGGGGGAGCCGGCGCGGCTCACGGTGCTCCGCGCCGCGGCCGCGGCCACGCTCGCCGAGGTGCGCGCCGGCGGGCTCTCCCGGCTCGCCCAGCTCGCGGAGGCGGCGCCCGAGACGCTGCCCGCCACCCGCCGGGCGATCGCGGAGCTCCCGGCGCCCCCGGCGGTCGCGCGCCGGCTCGTCCCCGTTCACAGCGTCGCGGCCGGCGCGGCGCGCAGCTTCGTCCTCGCCGGCGATCCCGCGGACGGGGATCTCCTCCTGAGCCTGCTCTACGACGAGTCCGGCGCCGCGCCGCGGCTGGTGCGCGTCGATCTCCTGACCTACTCCGCGACCTATCGGACGCTCTTCGCGCCGGATCGGCCCGACGGTGCGGGAGGGCGCTGACACCGTGCGCCTCGGACTTGCCCTCGCCGTGGCCGGGGTGCTCCTCGGCGCCGCCGTGCGGGCGGACGAGCCGGCCGTCCCGACGCCGCCGCAGGCGCAGCCCGACGACACCTGGAAGGATTGCCAGTGGATGATCCCCGCGTCGGGGGTGTTCGCCCGCGGGGACGCGGGGCTCGACCAAGCGGCGGACGAGGCGTTCCGACGGACCGAGGACATATGGAACGAGGACCTCCGGCAGGTCGTCCGCACCTCGCGGCAGGGCACCGGCCTGAAGGCCGCCGGGAAGCTCGCCACCCTGATCGGCCGGGCGGGAGCTTACGGGGGGATCGTCGGCGCCGCCACGTCGGGCGACTGGGCGGGGATGGGGCAGGAGGGGATCAACGCCTTCCTCGGCGACGTGGCCGCGGCCGCGGCGGCGGCGCTCGCCGTCGCGGTGCTGCTGCCGGCGACCGCTTCGGTGGCGGTGATCACCGCCGTGGGCGTAGCCGGCGCCGTGGTCTTCTCGACCGGGTACGACTGGATCGTGAAGCCGGTCGTCGACGCCGGCTTCGACAGCGGCGTGCGCACCAGCCAGGACCGCGCCGCCGCGGAGCAGCGGGTCGAGCGCGCGCGCATCTGGGCTGCCGAGGCGGAAACGGCCTGCGGCGACGCCCGGCGCTGGCTGGCAGAGGGCCGGCGCGGCGTGGGCGAGGAGGGGACCGCGGAGGAGACGGCGCGCTGGCTCGGCGAGGAGAGCGCGGCGGCGGAGGGGAGGATCGCGCGGGCCCG
>JAHDVN010000263.1 GCA_023384635.1 Thermoanaerobaculia bacterium | reverse complement strand
GAAGCGGCGGCCCGCGGCGTAGAGCAGGAGGTCGCCGACGAAGATGCCGGCGAGGCAGGCGGCGGTGGCGGCGGCGAAGCCGAGCGAGCCGCGCGCCACGAGCAACCCGGCGCCGACGCACGCGAGGTCCTCGCTGACGAAGGTGCCCACCGCGAGCAGCAGGCAGAGGAGGAGCGCCGAGAGCCCGCCGAGCCGCGGCGGTGGAAGGCGCGCCGGATCCGCCGCCGCGGCCGCGATCCGCTCGGGCGCCGCCTCCGCGCGGCCGGGGGCGGCCCCCCGGTCGACTCCACGCAGAAACTCGCGGATCGCACGGCCGGCCTCCCGGGGTGCGGAGCGGACGACGGCGTGTCCGCCGGGCAGGAGGCGCAGCTCGGCCTGCGGCAGCAGGCGGTGGCTCTCGCGGGCCGTCGCCGCCGGGACGAGCACGTCGTCGGTGCCGTGGACGACGAGCGCGGGTCCGCCCCAGGCGAGCAGGAGACCGCGCAGCGGCCGCTGGTCGGCGGCGAGCCAGGAGCGGGCGAAGGCGCGGTCGAACGGAGCTCGGTCGAGCAGGCCGAAATGGGGGACGAGCCGGTGCAGTGCCCAGACTGCCGCCGCCTGGAGGCGGAAGAGGCCGTGGTTGAGGCGGTGGTCGCCGAGCAGCGAGAGCTCCTGCACGCCGACCGCCGAGAGGAGGGTGAGGGAGCGCAGGCGGCCGGAGTCCGCGGCGGCGAGGTGGAGCGCCGGCCCCGCTCCGAGGCCCACGGCGACGAGATCGACGGCGGGCTCGCCGATCGCGTCGAGCCAGGCGCGGAGCCGCTCGGCCTGACGCGCGAAGGAGAGGTCGCCGGCAGCGCGGCTCGAGCCTCCGAACCCCGGCAGGTCGGGCAGGAGGACGCGGCGCTCCGCGGCGATCTCCTGCGCCAGGGGCAGGAGCGCGGCGCCGTCGCCGGGGCTGCCGTGGAGGAGGAGGACGGGGGTTCCAGAGCCCTGCCCCGCTTCCCGCCAGACGATGTGGAAGCGTTCTCCTGCCGGGCTTCCGAGGTCGGCCCTCCGGAGCTCGCGTCGGAGCGGGTCCGGCGAGCCGGGAGCGAGGCGGGTGAACGCCGCGGAGAGGAGGAGGAGCGCGAGGTAGCCGACCGCGACCGGATGTCGCGCGGGGACGGAGCGCGCGCTCACGGGTCCGCTCACACGCGACTCGGCGCCGCGCGCTCGGGGCGGCGCGGCGCCGAGTCACCTGCCGCTGCGCGGCAGCGGAGCGGCATCCGGTGGGGGGGCGTTCCGCTCAGGCGGTCCGGCGCCTCAGCAGGAAGAAGGCCAGGGCGCCGAGCCCCAGGGCGAGGGCGGCGAGGCCGGCGATCCCGAGGGTGGGGACCTCCAGGACGGAGACGGAGGGAGCCGCCTCGGCGCGGAGGAAGAGGGCCCGCGCGTTCGGCCAGTAGTCCGTGAGCGGCTCCCAGGTCGTGCCACCGTCGATCGTGGTCATGCCGGGCACCGGGCTGCCGGTGCCGCTCTCGTCGGCGCAGACGAAGACCTGGGGGGAGGCGTCCACGTTCCAGTTCACGGCCACCCAGACCGGTCCGTTCGTGTCGACTTGCACCGGCACGTCGAAGAACGCGGTGCTCGGATAGGTGGGGATGCCCGAGGCGGTGGCCGGAATGCGCGCGATCTCGGCCCCGGGCTGCCCGGCGCCGTCGGCGAAGAAGACGATGTCGATCGGCGCGTTGGCGGTCGCTCCGAGGCCGGTCAGGCAGACGCAGACCTGGGAGAAGCGGTAGGGCCCGGTCCCCGGGTCGTACCGCTCTGCCCAGTGGGCGAGGTCGCCGATGGCGAAGCCCGGGTTGAAGCTGTAGCCGTTCTCCACCGTGCCGTCGTCGTGCTGCAGTCCTCCGGCGCACTGGGCGGCGGCGGGAATCGCGGGGCCGGCGGCCTCGGGCAGGGCGGAGGTCAGACTCGCGGCGGCCCCCTCGGGTGCGACGGCGAAGGCGGCGGCGCAGGGCAGCAGGGCGGCGAGGGCGAGGGCGGGGAGGCGCATCGGGATCTCCTTGGCGGGGATACTGTGAATTGTTCAACTTCGCGCTCCGGCTGTCAAACGGCGGCCGGCGTTCTGCCGCCGCCGGGGGCGGGCCGCGCCACCCCGCGCTGGTATACTGCCGCGAGAGGAGATCTCCCGTCTTGTCAACAATTTCCGGACTCCTGGTGCGGCTTGCCCTCGGCCTCTCGATCGCCTCCCCGGCCCTCGCGTCGGAGGCGTCGGAGGCGGCCCCTCCGCTCGTCGTGCGCGCGCCGCTGCGCGCGATCATCCATCCGATCGCCGAGCAGTTCCTCGTGGAGAGCCTCGAGGAGGCCGAGCGCGCCGAGGCCGCGGCGCTCGTCGTCGAGCTCGACACCCCCGGCGGCCTCCTCGACTCGACGCGTTCGATGAACAGCGCCATCCTGGCCTCGCCCGTGCCGGTGGTGGTGTGGGTCGGGCCGGGCGGCGCGCGCGCCGCCTCGGCCGGCTTCTTCCTGCTCATGGCGGCCGACGTCGCGGCGATGGCGCCGGGCACCAACACCGGCGCCGCGCATCCGGTCGCAGGGGCGGGCGAGGCGATCGAGGGGGTGGTGGGCGACAAGGCGCGCGAGGACGCCGCGGCCGCGATCCGTGCCCTCGCCAGCCAGCACGGCCGCGATCCGGCGCTGGCCGAGAAAGCGGTGATCGAGAGCCGCGCGTTCACGGCCGAGGAGGCCCTGGAGCAGGGGCTCGTGGACCTCGTGGCGGAGGACTTCGACGCCCTGCTCGCGGCGCTCGACGGGCGGGAAGTGCGCAAGGGAGACCGCGTGCTCGCGCTGCGCACGGCGGGGGCCACGGTGCGCACGGTCGAGATGTCGGCGCCCCAGCGCCTGCTCTCGGCGCTGGCGCACCCGAACCTCGCCTACATCCTCCTCACCCTCGGATTCCTCGGCATCTACTTCGAGCTCTCTCACCCGGGAGCGGTGCTCCCCGGCGTGGTGGGGGGGATCTGCCTGCTGCTCGCCTTCTTCGGGCTCTCGGTGCTGCCGGTCAACTACGCCGGCGTGGGGCTCATCCTGCTCGCGCTCCTCCTGTTCGTGGCCGAGGTCAAGGTGACGAGCTACGGCCTGCTCACGGTCGGCGGTATCATCTCGCTCGTGCTCGGGTCGCTGCTCCTCTTCCGGAGCGCGGATCCGGCCCTGCGCGTGAGTCTCGAGCTGGTCGTCGGCATCGCTCTCGGCATGGCCCTCGTCGTCGGTTTCCTGGCGAGGTTGGCGTTCCGCGCCGCGACGAGGCGGGTGACGACGGGGGTGGAGGGGCTGCTGGGCGCGCGGGGGGTGGCGGTGTCGGCGCTCGCGCCGAAGGGGAAGGTGAAGTTGGCAGGGGAGTACTGGAACGCCGTCGCCGACGTGCCGATCGAGGCCGCGGCAGAGGTCGAGGTCACCGCCGTCGACGGGCTCACGTTGCACGTCGGCCGGCCCGGTGCCGGGAGGTGAGCATGGAAGCGATGCCGCAGGTCCCAGGGATGCTCTTCGTCGCGCTGGCGGTGATCCTGGTGGTCGTGTTCAAGTGGATCAACGTGCTCAACGAGTACGAGCGCGCGGTGATCTTCCGCCTCGGCCGGCTGGTCGAGCGGGCCAAGGGCCCGGGGCTCATCTTCGTCTTCTGGCCGATCGACAAGATGGTGCGCATCTCGCTGCGCACCGTGGTCCTCGACGTGCCGCCGCAGGACGTCATCACCCGCGACAACGTCTCGGTGAAGGTCAACGCGGTCGTCTACTTCCGCGTCGTGGACCCGGGCAAGGCGGTGGTGACGGTCGAGAACTACCTCTACGCCACGAGCCAGCTCTCGCAGACGACCCTGCGCTCGGTGCTCGGGCAGGCGGAGCTCGACGAGCTGCTCTCCGAGCGCGAGAAGCTCAACGAGAAGCTGCAGGAGATCATCGACCAGCACACGGATCCGTGGGGGATCAAGGTGTCGATGGTGGAGGTCAAGCACGTCGACCTGCCGAGCGAGATGCAGCGCGCCATGGCGCGCCAGGCCGAGGCAGAGCGGGAGAAGCGGGCCAAGATCATCCACGCGGAGGGCGAGCTGCAGGCCTCGCAGTCGCTGGCCGGCGCCGCCGACGTGATCGCGTCGAACCCGGTCACGCTGCAGCTGCGGTATCTGCAGACCCTCACCGAGATCGCCACCGAGAAGAACTCGACGATCCTCTTCCCGGTGCCGATCGACCTGATGAAGTCGTTCATCCAGAAGTAGGACTGCAGGGAGAGTCGCCGTGGAGCACGGGGAGCCGAACGAGCCGAGCTATTACGAGGTCGCGCTGACGAACCGCCAGGTGCTGGCGGCGTTCGTCGTGCTCCTGAGCTGTCTGCTCATCGCCTTCTTCTCCGGCATCTGGATCGGCCGGGGCGGGGCGGAGGGGCGTCCGGCGCCGCCGGCGGCCAGTGTGGAGGCGGCCGCCGGCGAGGTTCCGCTGGAGGAGTTCCGGTTCTTCTCCGAGGACCGGAAGGCGGTGCCCGTGCCGACCCCGACGCGGGCGCCGGCGCGGATCGAGCCGCAGCCGGACCGCAGCCTCGCGGAGGACATCGCCGCTCCCGAGCCGGCGGCGGCCACTCCGGCGCCCGTCCTGCCGACCGCCACCCCGCGCCCGACCCCGCCGCCCGCACCGGTGCCGGCGCGTGCCACCGCCGCCCCGGCGGCGGCACCGGCCGGCGCGATCTACGTGCAGGTCTTCTCGAGCGGACTCGAGGAGCGGGCGAAGCGGTTCCAGGAGGAGGTCGGGCGGCTCGGCCACCGGGCGTTCATCTCCCAGGTGACGCGCGACGGCCGCCAGATCTACCGCGTCCGCGTCGGCCCGTTCGCCACCCGCGAAGAGGCGCAACCGGTCCTCGAGAAGATCCGCCAGCGGATCAACCGCGAGGCGATCGTCACCGACACGCCCTAGCCGGACGGGAGCCAGGTGCCGCCGACCGCCCGGCCCGGGCCGGGCCTGCCGCTCTCGTTCGCCCTC
>JAHDVN010000262.1 GCA_023384635.1 Thermoanaerobaculia bacterium | reverse complement strand
GCCGTCCACGCCCCGTGGGCGCGCTCGGCGAGCCGGTGCATCGCCACCCGGGTCGAGGCCCCCGGGGCGCCGACCGGGTCGACGCGCAGCCGGTAGCGCCCCGGGTCGAGGCGCGGCGAGAGGAGGAAGTTCCAGTCGCCGGGCCGGTCGTCGCCGCGCGCCACCTCCCGCCCGGCTTCGTCGAGGAGACGGGCTCGGACGTCCGCGCGGCCGAACGACTCGAAGAGGTGGGTGCCGGTCGCTCCTACTGCGATCTCGATCTCGCCGGGAGCCGCCACCTCGCGGACGAGGCCGGCGACGAGCGGCACCGGGTCGAGGCGCAGGCGGTACGGACGCAGGTCGTCGAGCCGCACGCTCCGCACGCGCAGCTCGTGCTCGCCGGCGGCGAGGCGGAGCCGCGCCGGCCGCACGGCGGGGAGCGGCTCACCGGCCGTTCCGTCCTCCGCGCCGGCGGCGACGATCGCGCCCTCCATCTCCGGGGCGAGCACCAGGGTGACCTCCGCCGCCGCCGGCAGCGAGAAGCTCCAGCGGTCGGGGAGCCGGACGGCGCCCTCCCCCTCGCCCTCCTGCGGCTCGCGCCAGAGGTGCTCCCGCTCCACCCCGAGCGGGAGGTCGTGCGGGCCGTGGCCGCTGGTGCGGGGCACCTCGGGCCGGCGCTCGACGGCGGTCACGACCGGGCCGGCGGGCGCTCCGGGCAGCACCAGGAGGCGGTGCTCGCCGGCGCCGAGGGCGGCCTCGTACGGGCCGTCGGCGCCCTCGCCGGCCAGCTCGAGAAGGGCCGGGAAGCCCGCGGCGTCTTCGAGCCGGAACGGCGCCGGGGCGCCGGCGCGCAGCGCCTCGACGCGGTACCTCCCCGGTGCCGCGACTGCGAGACGGTGGGAGATCCCCTCCCCGGCGCCGAGCCCGGCCCGCGCCGCGAGGCCGTCGACGAGGTCGCCCCCGTCCCGTGTCTCCGCGCGGCGGACGACGAGGCCGGCCGGGCCGGCGCTCTCGCCGAGGGTCTCGACCAGGAGCTGGTACTCGCCCTCGGGGAGCCAAGCCGCGAGGCGGAAGTTCCGCCCGGTGCCGTTTGCCTCGGCCTGCGCGAACGGCGGCAGCACGCGGCTCCGCAGGCTCCCCGCGGTGGCGAGCAGGCCGGTCGACGCGAGCGTGTGGAACCCCTCCCGTTCCACCCGGAAGCGGAAGCTCCGCGCCTCGCGGCGGCCGAGCGACAGGGAAAGCCCGTCCTCGAGGAGCGGGACCTCGGCCAGCGCGTCGCCTGCTGCGGCGGGCGCGATCGCCGCGGGCGCGAAGGCGAGCGACCCGGAGAGGCTCCCGGCCGAGGTGCCGGCGGTGGAGCGCACGCGGAGGCGGATCTCGCCCGGGGTCACCTCCGGCTCGATCGACCAGGGGGCGCCGTCGGCGGAGAGCTCCCAGGGGGAGCCGTCCTCGGCGGTGGCCCGGAGGCGGCCGGCGGCCGGCAGGAGTACCGGGATCTCGACCTCGTCGCCGGGCCGGAGTGCCAGCGGCAGCGGCGCGGCGAGGTCGACCGGGAGCGACCGCACCACCGGCCCGGTCTCGACTCCCGGCTGCTCGTTGACCCACAGCGTGTAGGCCAGCGCCGGGTCGAGCTCGACCTTTCCCAACCGGGTCGCCGTCAGCGGCGGCGTGAAGGTGGACGGGCGCGGCGTTCCTTTCTCGCGCAGCGTGGCCTCCACGAGCCCGCCTCCGGCGGGCCGCAGCGTGAGCGTGTAGAGACCGGCCTCCAGCTCCCAGGTGAGCGGCGGCTGGCGCAGCGCCGGCGGGCGGTAGCCCTGCGGCGGAGAGAGGAGGAGCGGCTCGATCCGGGCCTCGACCGCCGCGCCGGTGGCGGTGAGCTCGTACGCCCCGGCCTCCGCGACCTCGACGAACAGGGTCGCCGGCCCGTCGAGTTGGAAGCGCCGCCGCCACGGGGAGCCCGGCGCGATCTCGACCGCCTGGCGGGCGAGCAGGCGCGAGCGTCCCTCCGGACGCCGCTCGACGAGCAGCGCGGTGGCGTCGATCGCGTCCCCCGCCGCCCCGGTGTGGACGCTCCCCACCCAGTGCGGCCCGGCGCCTGCGACCGGCGCCTCCCGGGCCGAGCGCAGGTGCTGGAGGACGACCTCCTGGCCGGGGGAGCCCGAGACGAGGAGGACCGCCTCGCCCTCCGTCTCGCCGCGCCAGAGCGTGGCCACCGGCGGCAGCGACTCCTCGTCGATCTCCGCGCTCTCCCAAGGCTCTGCGAACGGCTCGGCGGGGTCGAGGTCGCCGAAGCGCAGCGCGGCGCCCCCGGGCTCCGGGAGCTCGAGCCGGGCGAGCGTCGCGGAGCCGGGGAGCGCGAAGCGCTCGAAGCCGAACGGGCCGATCGCCAGCCGCTCGCGACCGGCCTCGCCCCGGCGCGCGGTGCCGAGGCGCAGGTGGAGGGGGCGCTCGGCACCGGCACGGGCCCACGCCAGGCCCGCGCCGCCGTAGGCGCTCAGCCGGTAGAGGCCGGGGGGAGCCGCGGCGTGCAGGCGGCAGAGGGTGAGGGGCTGCCCGGCGACCGGCTCGATCGGTGCGCAGGCCGGCTCGGCCGGCAGCAGCCAGTCGCCCCCCTGCCAGAGGCGCAGGTCGGCCAGGTGGCGCCCGGCCGCCTCGGCGAGGAACGGCTCGCCCGCCTCGATCCGCACCCACCAGGAGCGCTGCTCGAAGTCGCCGAGCTCGGTCGAGAGGCGGGCCGCGCCGTCGAGCAGAGGGAGCACGCCCGAGTGGAGCTCGCGGAACGGCGTGAGCGTGAGCGCCGCCTCGCCGCGACCGAGCTCCGGACCGCTGACGCGCACCCGCGTCTCCCCCGGCTCGAGGAAGAGGTCGAGGCGGCCGTCCTCTCGCCCGGCCGCGCCGCTCGCCGCGACCTCGCCGGCGAGGCGGTCGACGCGCACGAGCGCCACGCCCTGGAGGCTCCCGGCGGCGAGCGCGTAGCGCCCGGTCGCGGCCACCCGCACCGTGACCGCGTGCTCGCCGGCGGCCGGGACGTGATCGGGAACGACCTCGGGCGACGCACCGGCGGCGCTGCCCGCGACCGCCAGGAGGACCAGGCACAGCACGCTCCGGGCACCGGCCGGGGACCGGCCGCTGCCGCACTCACGCTTCGCTCTCATCGCATTCGCTCTCCGCGGTCGCGGTTCGGGGACGGGCCGATTCTACGCGGCCCGCCCCCCGGGGTGGCGACGCCCGGAGGGTCCGCCGATAGGCTCTGCGTGGCCGCGGGAGCGGCCCGACCCCGGCGGCCGATCGCGCCGCCAACCCCCTGGAGCGACCCCATGAAGACCTACAAGATCGCCTGGCTACCCGGAGACGGGATCGGCATCGAAGTCCTCGAAGCGACCCGCATCGTCCTCGACGCCGTCGGCTTCGCCGCCGACTACGAGCACGGAGACATCGGCTGGGAGTTCTGGTGCCGGGAGGCCGACGCCTTGCCGCAGCGCACCGTCGACCTGCTCGGCCGCGTCGACGCCGCGATGTTCGGCGCCATCACCTCGAAGCCGGCGAAGGTCGCCGAGACCGAGCTCGCCCCCGAGCTGCAGGGCAAGGGCCTCAAGTACCGCTCGCCGATCGTGCGCATGCGGCAGCTCTTCGACCTCTACACCTGCCTGCGCCCCTGCAAGGCGTACCCGGGCAATCCGCTCAACCTGCGCGACGGGATCGACCTCGTGGTCTTCCGCGAGAACACCGAGGACCTCTACGCGGGGGTCGAGTATTCGCCGGTCCCGGGCGAGGTGGCCGAAGTCCTCGGGCGCACCGCGCCGGCCTTCAAGCCGTTTGCCGGCCTCGCGCTCGACGACTACGCGGTCTCCTGCAAGATCAACACGCGGAAGGGCTCGGAGCGGATCGTGCGGGCCGCCTTCGAGTTCGCGCGCCAGCACGGGCGCAAGAAGGTGACGATCGTCCACAAGGCGAACGTGGTGCGCGCCACCGACGGCCTCTTCTTCGAAGAGGCGAAGAAGGTCGCCGCGCAGTTCCCCGACATCCAGACCGACGACGCCAACGTCGACGCGATCTGCATGTGGCTGCTCAAGAACCCGCTCTCCTACGACGTGCTGGTGGCGCCGAACCTCTACGGCGACATCATCTCCGACCTCGGAGCGCAGATGGTGGGCGGCCTCGGCTTCGGCTGCTCGGGCAACATCGGCACGAAGCTCGGGGTTTTCGAGCCCTCGCACGGCTCGGCGCCGAAGTACGCCGGCATGTACAAGGTGAACCCGATCGCCACCATCCTCGCCGCCAAGATGATGCTCGACTGGCTCGGCGAGACCGAGATGGGGCGGCGGATCGAGGAGGCCACGGCGGCGGTGATCGCCGAGGGGCAGGTTCGCACCTACGACATGGGCGGGAACGCCACGACCCTCGACATGGGCCGCGCCATCGCGGCCAAGCTCTGAGGGGCGGCGCCATGGCGCGCATCGTCCTCCACGAGGTCGGCCTGCGCGACGGCCTGCAGATGGAGAAGCAGGTCGTCGCCACCGACCGGAAGATCGCCTGGGCGGAGCGGCTGCTCGCTACCGGCGTCGACATCCTCCAGCTCGGCTCCTTCGTCCGTCCCGACAAGGTGCCGCAGATGGCCGACACCGCCGAGCTCTTCGCGCACTTCGCGGCGCCGGGGCGCAAGCCCGCGGGCGCCGTGCTCTCCGGGCTGGTGCTCAACGAGAAGGGGCTGGAGCGCGGTCTCGAGTGCGGCGTCGAGATGCTCTGCATGGGGGTCTCGGCGAGCGAGACGCACAGCCGGAAGAACACCGGCATGGGCATCGCCGATGCGACCGGGCGGATCGTCGCCATGGCCCGGTCGGCCGTGGCGGCGGGCAAGCGGGTGCAGGTCTCCGTCCAGTCGGCCTTCGGCTGCGGCTACGAGGGACCGGTGCCGCGCGAGCGGGTGCTGGGCATCGTCGGTGCGTTCGTCGACGCGGGACTGCGGAACCTGAGCCTCGCCGACACCGCCGGCCACGCCACGCCGGACGACGTCGAGGCGCTCTACGAGGC
>JAHDVN010000261.1 GCA_023384635.1 Thermoanaerobaculia bacterium | reverse complement strand
CGCCGTTCGCTGTGGCCGCAGAGGACCCAGGCGCAGCCGGCGTCGGCGAGCTGCGCGCCGGAGACGTCGCCGGTGTGGGCTCCCTTCTCGGCGGCGTGGAGGTCCTGACCCCCGAGGGAGAAGGGCGAGCCCGCGAGCGCTGCCGCCACCGGCGGCAGCAGCGGGAAGGAGGGGAAGAGGACGACCTCGGTCGAGGTGGCCGGGAGCGCGGCGCGGAGGGCGGCGCAGAACGCCTCCGCCTCGGCGCGGACGAGGTGCATCTTCCAGTTCGCGGCGGCGATCGGACGGCGGGCGCGCATCGCTCCCCCCTCAGCCCTTCGCCAGCGCCGCGACGCCCGGCAGCTCGCGCCCGGCCAGGAACTCGAGCGACGCCCCGCCGCCGGTCGAGACGTGCCCGAGCCGCTCGGCCACCCCGGCTTGGTGGGCAGCGGCCACCGTCTCGCCGCCGCCGATCACCGTGAAGCCCGGGCAGGCGGCGAGCGCCGCGGCCACGGCGCGCGTCCCCTCGTCGAACGGCGGCTTCTCGAAGACCCCGAGCGGCCCGTTCCAGAAGAGGGTGCGGGCGCGGCCGACCGCGGCGGCGAACGCCGCCCGGGTGACCGGGCCGACGTCCACGGCGAGCATCCCCTCCGGCACGGCCGAGGGGGCGACCGTCTCCCAGCGGGTCGGCGCCTCGAAGCTGTCGGTGACCACGAGGTCGGTCGGCAGCAGCACCTCGATCCCCCGCTCCGCGGCGCGCGCGAGGATCGTCCCGGCGAGCTCCACTCGCTCGGCCTCCACCAGCGACGCCTTGAGGTCGTGCCCCTGGGCGGCCAGGAACGTGTTCGCCATGCCGCCGCCCACCAGCAGCAGGTCGAGGCGCGGCAGCAGGTTTTCCAGGGTGTCGATCTTCCCCGCGATCTTCGCCCCGCCGAGGAGAGCCGCGAACGGCCGCTCCGGCTCGCCGAGCAGGCGCGCGAGCGCCTCGACCTCGCGCACCAGGAGGCGGCCGGCGGCCTTCCGCGGCAGGTGCGGGAGCACGCCGGTGATCGAGGCATGGGCGCGGTGGGCGCTGCCGAAGGCGTCGTCGACGTAGGCCTGGGCGTTGGCCGCCAGCGCCGCCGCGAACTCTGGCTCGTTCTTCTCCTCGCCCTTGTGGTAGCGGAGGTTCTCGAGCAGCGCGACGTCGCCGTCGCCGAGCGCGGCAGCGGCCGCCGCCGCCGGCTCGCCGATGCAGTCTTCGGCGAAGCGGACCGGCCGGCCGAGCAGCACGGCCAGGCGCTCGGCGGCGGGGCGCAGGCTGTACTTCGGGTTCCGCTCCCCCTTCGGCCGCCCGCAGTGCGAGCAGAGAAGGAGCCGCGCGCCGGCCGCCACGAGCTCGCGGAGCGTCGGCAGCGCCTCGGCGAGGCGCGTGTCGTCGACCACCCGGCCCTCCTTCATCGGCACGTTGAAGTCCACGCGCACGAGCACCGGCACGCCGCGCAGGGTGGCGAGGTCGAGATCCTCGAGGGACAGGAGACGGGTCATGGGCAACCCCCTTCGGGCGGGATCGGGCCGGCCCCCGGGAGCGGGAGCGGCAGGCAGACCGATTCTATCGGCTGGCACCTGGGATCGGCGGCACCCGGCCCGGGCGCGCCCCGCGCGGGGCGGACGCGGCCGGCCGGCCCCGGAGTGCCAGGCGATTTGCGACCTGACCCCGAGATGCTGACCCCGAGGAGGTGCCAGGCGATTTGCGACCTGTCGGTAGAATGACCGGCCCATGCTGCGCCTCGGCTCCCTAGGGCTCGACCCGCCGCTCGTCCTCGCCCCGATGGCCGGGGTGACGGACCGCGACTTCCGCCTGATCGTGCGGCGGATCGGCGGCATCGGCCTGGTGACGATGGAGTTCATCCCGTCGAAGGCGCTGGTCCGGGGGGTGCGCCGCACCCTGGACCTCCTCCACTTCGTCGACGAGGAGCGGCCGATCTCGATCCAGATCTACGGCTCGGAACCCGACACCATGGCCGAGGCGGCGCGCCAGGTCGAGGCGCTGGGGGCCGACGTCTGCGACATCAACATGGGCTGCCCGGCCAACAAGGTGCTCAAGGGCTGCGCCGGCTGCGCGCTCATGGGCGATCTGGACCTCGCCGGCCGGATCGTCGCCGCGGTGCGCCGGGCGATCGCGATCCCGCTGACCGTGAAGTTCCGCCTCGGCCTCGACGCCGCGCGGATGAACTTCCTCGAGCTCGGCCGCATCTGCGAGGGCGAGGGGGCCCAGGCGGTGGCGCTCCACACCCGCACCGCGCGGCAGATGTTCTCGGGCGACGCCCGCGCCGCCTGGGGGGAGATCGCGCGGCTGAAGGAGGCGGTGGGGATCCCGGTGGTCGGCAACGGCGACGTCCACACCCCCGAGGACGCGCTCGCCATGCTCGCCGCCACCGGCTGCGACGGGGTGATGATCGGACGCGCCGCGACCAAGAACCCCTGGATCTTCCGCCAGACCGCCGAGCTTCTGGCCGGCCGCGCGACGGCCGAGCCGACGCTCGCCGACCGCCGTGAGCTGATCCTCGGCCACCTGCAGCTGGTGGCCGCGCGGGAGCCGTCGAAGTACGCCCTCCACAAGCTGCGGAAGTTCACCGGCTGGTACACGCACGGGCTGCCGAACGGCCGCCATCTGCGCCAGCAGCTCCAGTCGCTCCCCGACGTGCCGGCGCTCCTCGCGGCGGTGGAGGGGTTCTTCGCCAGCCTCGAGCGGGAGGCGGCCTGAGCGCCCCGCCGGCTCCCGCCCCCGTCTGCTCGCTCGACGGCCGCGTGCTGCCGCTCGCCGAGGCGCGGATCTCGCCTCTCGACCGCGGCTTCCTCTTCGGCGACGCGGTCTACGAGACGATGAAGGTCCTCGCCGGCCGCCCGCTCTTCCGCGCCGCCCACCTCGAGCGTCTCGCCGCGAGCCTCGCCGGCTTCGCGATCGCGTGGCCGGAGGGGATCGAGGGGGAGATCGCGGCTCTGCTCGCCGCCGCGGGCTCCTACGACGGCTCGCTCTACGTCCAGGTGACGCGCGGCGCCGAGCCGGTCCGCCGCCACCGCCCCGCGAGCGGCACGACGCCGACCCGCTTCCTCCTCCCCGCCGCCTGCGACTTCCCGGCCGATCCGGCCGCGGCCGGCGGGCTCGCGGCGATCAGCCGCCCGGACTGGCGCTGGCGCCGCTGCGACCTCAAGACCACGGCGCTCGCCGGCGCCGTCCTCGGCGGGCTCGACGCGGCCCGCGAGGGCGCCGACGAGGTCCTCTTCGTCGGGCCGGAGGGGGAGCTGCGCGAAGGGGGCCACACGAACCTCTTCGCCCGCCGCGGCGACCGGCTCGAGACCCACCCACTGGGACCACGGATCCTCCCCGGGGTGACGAGGGCGCTGGTGCTCGAGCTCGCCGCGGGCCTCGGCCTGCCCGCCGTCGAGCGCGCCCCGCGCCTCGCCGAGCGGGACGAGTGGCAGGAGCTCTTCGTCTGCGGCACCCTCACCGGCGTGCGCGGCGTGACCCGCCTCGACGGGGCAGCGGTCGCCGGCGGGGCCGTGGGCGAGTGGACGCGGCGCCTCGCCGCGGCGCTCGCGGCGCGGGAGCGGGACGAGGCCGAAGGGGGAGCGAGCTGATGGACGAGATCCGGATCGAGGTCGCGGGTGCGCCCGAGCGCGCGCTCGCCGCGGTGGCGGCGGAGGCCGAGGCGTGGGGCGCCGGCTGGGAGGGGCACGCGGCGGGCGGCCGGCTCGGCTTGCCGGCCCTCTTCGGCCTGCGCCGTGGCGTGGTCACCGGGGAGATCGCCGTCGCGCCGCGACCGGCCGGCTCGGGAATCCCAGAGAGCTCGGAAATCGCCTGGCACCATCTGCGCTCCGAGCTCCACCTCCACCGGCCGGCGGTGGCGATCCTGGCGCTCGCCGCCGCGGCCGGCCTCGGCACCCTCCTCTGGCCGTTCTTCCCGGTGCTCATCCGGCTCGTGCCGGCGGCGATCCTCCTCTCCCTCTCCGCCTGGTGGCTGGTCGTCTCGCGCCTGCGCACCGCCGGCCCGCGCGAGTTCCTCGACGCCGTCCGCGCGCGGCTCGCGGGGGAGGGCGGCTGAGGGCCCCCGGGACCCCCACTTCCGTTCCGCGTCGCGTTTCGGAAGCGGTGCCCCTGCGATGCGCGCCGGCGCCCCCGCCGTGCTACCCTTCCGCCCCCCGGGAATCCCCAGCCCTCCGGCTGCGTTCTCGGTAGTGCGCAGCGGCTACGGCCGACCGCGGCAGTTCTTTCACGGTTCTTTCACAATTTGGGGGCGCACCGGTTTCGACGGGGAACAAGGCGGTTCGCGGGTGCGTGCCGAGTTAGCGCTCGTAAAACGGCACTTCATACCTGCCAACGACAACTTCGCCCTGGCGGCTTAATTGACCGTCACGTTCTGGCCATGGGCCCTCATCCACGGCACGGGCCAGAGCGTCGCTAAAGTGGATCGAACGCCACGGTTGACTCCGTACCGCGGCGGGATCGTCAAAACGGAGCTGGCGCCTGCGTCGGGAGCCTTCTCCCACAGCGCAGGGGCGATGACCTGAAACGAAGGCTACGCACGTAGATGCTCGCGGGACGCGTTTTCCGGACGTGGGTTCGACTCCCACCGCCTCCACCATCACCACCCACTCCGAGCCCGGGGCCCCGCGCCCCGGGCTCTTCGTCTGTCTGCGGCGGGCCGCTCGGCCTGCAGCAGCCGGCGGCGCGGTAGCCCGCGGCCTCGGCCTCCGCCGCGCTGCCGAAGACCCGCGTGCAGTTGCGGCAGTCGTAGTTCGGGCAGCCGGGGCGGTGGTAGACGAAGGAGCGGGCGTTGCCGTGGAGGACCTCTGCGGTGGTGGGCCGGGCCGGCTGGGCCCTCTCCGTCTCGAGGCCGGCTGAGGGGAGGCGGGACGCCGCCGCGGGTGTTCGCACCCCGTCGCGCCACGCCCACGGGGGAATCGGCGCCTCGCTTGCCCAGAGCCCGGCGCGGGCGGCGCGCGCCTCCCGCTCGGCGGCGGCCAGGGCCTCGTCGTCCGAGTAGCGCACGAAGTGCCAGGCGAAGCCGCGGCGCACGAGCGCGGCGTTCACGGCGAGGCCGGCGATCCGAAGCCGC
>JAHDVN010000260.1 GCA_023384635.1 Thermoanaerobaculia bacterium | reverse complement strand
AGCGCGCCGCCCCGCCGACGGCGGCGGCGCGGGCGAGGCTCTCCGGGGTGCCGACGTCGAGCGAGCGGCCGTCGGGCAGCTCCAGCCCCGAGACCGCGAGGCCGCGCGCCACGGCGTCGGCGAGCACGTCGCCGACGTACGCCTCGCGCCCCCGCGGCGTCGAGCGGCTCGCCTCGGCCGCCACCCACTCGTGGAGGAAGTCGGTGAAGCGCGGCGTCCAGAGCGCCAGCACCCAGGTGAGCGCGAGGGTCGGCACCCGCGGCTTGATCTCGAAGCGCAGCACGCGCCCGGTGCCGTCGATCTCGACGAGGTCGCTCGCCGCCGGCCGGTCGCACGGGACGAGGGCGAGCGACACCTCGCACCCCGCCGCGTGGTGGTGGGCCCGGAGGCGGGCGAGCAGGTCGCGCGGCGTGAGCAGGATGTCCGGAAAGCCGAGCGCCACCTCCTGGCCGCGCACGAACGGGTAGGCGCGGTCGAGCGTGAACGGCACCCCCGTGGTCGGCGGCACCACGAGATAGGCGAGGTCGACCCCGAGGGCGCCGCCGTCGCCGAGCGCCGCCGGGACGTCCCACTTTCCCTCGCGCAGCACGACGAACGCCCGCTCGACCCCCGCCTCGCGGAAGGTGTCGAGGAGGTCGTGGCAGACGAGGCGCCCCGCGCCCCCGGGGCCGAGCGGCAGCACCTCCTTGCTCTGCGGCAGCTCGCCCAGGCGCGTGGCGCGGCCGGCGGCCGGCACCAGACCGACGAGGCCGGGTCGGATCGTGGTCATTGTGCACCTCCCGGGGCCCGCGAGCGGGCCCACCTGCTCCCGAGTTCGGTTCTAGGATAGACCCATCCCGCCCCCCGAAGCCCCCCCGAACCCGGGGGATCGGGAGCGACAAGGAGCGCCGATGCCCCTCCCCCTTCTCCAGGTCGTCCTCGTGAGCACCCGCCAGGGGCGGCAGGGACCGCCCGTCGCCCGCTGGTTCGCCGAGCACGCGCGGCGGCAGGGGTCGTTCGCGGTCGAGCTCGTGGACCTCGCCGAGGTCGGGCTGACCCTCTTCGACGAACCGGAAGAGCCGGCCACGCGGCGCTACCTGCACGCGCACACGCAGCGCTGGAGCGAGATCGTCGCGCGGGCCGACGCCTTCGTCTTCGTCACCCCGGAGTACAACGGCTTCCCGGCCCCGTCGCTGGTCAACGCCCTCGACCACCTCTACCGCGAGTGGGGCCACAAGGCCGCCGCGTTCGTCTCCTACGGCGGCGCCTCGGGGGGGATGCGCGCCGTGCAGGCGGTCAAGCCCCTCCTCTCGACCCTCCAGATGATGCCGCTCCCGCAGCAGGTGGCGATCCCCCATTTCCGCAAGGCGATCGGCGAGGACGGCGTCTTCCGCCCCACCGAAGCCCAGACCCGCGCCGCCGACCGCCTCCTCGCCGAGCTCGCCCGCTGGACCGCCGCGCTGGCCCCCCTGCGCACGCCGGAGCCTCCGCCCGAGGGGTAGGGGCGCCGCAAGTCCCGCAACTCCCCTGGCATCGAAACCCAACCTGAAACGCGCCTGGCACTCTCCCTCGGCACGAGTGCCTCGGCACCCGTAGGGGCGCGTCGCGACGCGCCCCTACATACAGTCGATGCGCCGGGGCGCCCGCAACTCGCCTGGCACCTTCCCGCACCTTCCCGGCACCTTGCTGGGCACCTGGCCGGTGGGCTTGACGCCGCTGCTTGCATTGAAGACAATGCCATCGAAATGGCCGCGCTCAACGTCCGCAACCTGCCCGCCGAGGTCCATCTCCGGCTGCGCCAACGCGCGGCGCGCCACGGGAGGAGCATGGAGGCCGAGGCCCGCGCGATCCTCGAAGAGGCCTGCCGCTCCGAGGAGGAACCGCTCGGCCCCGAGGCGCTGCGCGCGTGGGTGGCGGCGCTCTACGAGGAGCGCCCGCCGGCCGACACGGCGGCGGCTCTGATCGCCGAGCGCCGACGCGAGGCCCGCGAGGCGGACGGCGGGTGATCGTCCTCGACGCCTCGGCCCTCCTGGTCCTCCTCTTCGGCGAATCCGGGCACGAGGCGGTCGCCCCCCATCTCCGGCGAAGCCTGCTCTCCGCGGTCAATCTCTCAGAGGTTCTGGCCCGCTTCGCCCGCGATGGCCACGACCCCGCGGCGGTGGCCGGACGTCTCGCCGCCGCAGGGATCGAGATCGTACCGTTCGACCAGCGCCAGGCGCTCCTCGCCGCCGCCCTCGCCCCCGCGACGCGGCCTCTCGGCCTCTCCCTCGGCGACCGCGCCTGCCTCGCCCTCGCCGCCGACCGCCGCCTGCCGGCCCTCACCGCCGACCGCGCCTGGAGCGAGCTCCCCCTCGGGATCGAGGTGCTTCAGGTGCGGTGAGCCGCCCGGGGTCGCAGCCCCGTCCATCCCAAGGCTCGCGGACTCCCGCTCGGCTCGACGGCACGCCCCGGTTCGCCCCGCCAGGCCCACGTCGCGACGCGCCCCTCCCCAGGGCGCGTCACGGCGCCCACAACTCGCCTGGCACCTTCCTGGCCGCAACTCCCCTGGCACCTTGGAAGCACCTTGGAAGAGCGCGAACGGCACGAGAAAGACAGGAGCTCTCCGGTTTCGTCCCACCTGCATACCTTTCGAGCCCACCATTCGGGCGCACGAGCCCTCCGGATGGCGCCGACCCCATCGCCCCGCGAAAGTCGCCTGGCACCTTGCGCGGCCGCCTCGACCGGCTGCCGGGTAGAGGCGTGTCGCGACGCGCCGCTGCAGGCGAGACGCCTAGCCATCCGCAACTCGCCTGGCACCTCGCGGGTCCCTCCCGCGCCCCCCCGGGACCACCCGGCGAGGGGTTGACGACCCGGGGCACCGGACCGACACTGGAGAGGCTCTGCGAAAGGGGGTCTCCGTGCGACGCTCTCCGCTTCCCCGCGCCCCGCTGCTCGCCCTCGCACTCCTCCTCGCCGCCGCGCCCGCCGCCCCGCAGTCGATCTCGTTCTCGGGAGCTGCCTGGTACGCGAGTGGCGGCACGGTGCACCACGCCGATCTCGGCGACATCGATGGAGATGGCCTCGCGGACATCGTCCTGGCCGACAGCGGATCCGACACCGTGCTCTGCCGTCCCGGAGACGGGATCGGCGGGCTTCGCGGAGCCGTCCCGGTGCCCGTGGGCGACCAGCCGATCCGGGTACAGGTCGGGGCGGTGGACGGGGATGCCTTCGAGGACCTCGTGGTCTCCCACGAGAGCGCCGACGGAACCTGGCTCCTGCTCGCCGACGGGCTGGGCGGCTTCCTGGCGCCCGTGCAGATCGACGCCGGGGTGCGGGCCGTGCCCGCCCTGGTCGACTTCGACGGCGATGGCACGCTCGATCTTGCCCTGGCCTCGAACGGGCTCCTCCGACTGCGAGCCGGCGACGGCGCGGGCGGGTTCGGCGCGCCCACCGACCTGGCTACCGGCGCGACCTTTCCGTATCGCCTCCTGCCCACCGACCTCAACGGCGACCCCGCGCCCGATCTGGTGCTGCTCGACTACTTCGGGGCGGTGCTCGTCTTCCTCGGCACCGGCACCGGCATGGGGGCTCCGACGAGCTTCTCCACCAGCTCCTCCAATCCGTTCGATCTCGCGATCGCCCGATTCGACGGCGACAGCCACCTCGACCTCGCGGTGAGCGACTACCCGGGCCAGCGCGTCGCCCTGCTCTTCGGCAACGGCGCGGGAGGCTTCTCGGCGCCGAGCTTCCGCTCGACCGGCCAGGGCCCGCTCGGCCTCGCCGCCGGCGATTGGAACGGCGATGGCGACGCCGATCTCGCCATCTCCACCGCAGATGCGCGGACCCGGATCCTCCTCGGCGATGGCGCCGGGAACTTCACCGCGGCGGCCCCGGAAAACGAGCCCGCCGCCTGCCTCGCCTTCTCCGTGGCAGCTCTCGACCTCGACTCCGACGGCCACCCGGACCTCCTCTGTCCCGATCGCTCGGCCGGCCGGCTCGTCGTCTCGCTGGGCGACGGCACGGGCACCTTCACCCCCGGCCGCACCTTTCCCGCCGGCGACCAGCCCCGGGCGCTCGCCGTGGCGCCCTTCGACGCCGTGCCGGGGCCCGATCTCCTCGTGGGCAGCTACCAGGCAGGGGGCGGCTTCCGCCTCCTGCCCCAGATCGGCGGCGGGGTCTTCGGTCCGGCCGTGGCCTTCGCGCCGACCGGGGCGGAGTGGCTGCTCGGGGCCGCGGCCGACGATCTCGACGGCGACGGCGACCAGGACGCGGTCTTCGCCGCTCTCACCACGCCGTGGCGGGTCGGGGTCGCGCTCGGCGACGGCGCCGGCGGCTTCCCGGACTGGTCGTCGGTCTATCCCGACGGCGTCGCCTGGGCCGTCGGCCTCGGCCGGCTCGACGCCGACGCCTGGCCCGACCTCGTCGTGCACGGCCGGCAGAGCGTCAACGGGGTGGCCCTGCTGGCCGGCGACGGCGACGGCGGGTTCGGTCCGCCCTCGGTCTACGGCGCGGCCGGCAGCGGCTCGACGATCGCCTTCGCCCTCGCCGACCTCGACCTCGACGGCGACCTCGATGTCGCCCATCCGAACGCCGACGCGTCCAGTCTCACCGTGCGGCTCGGCGACGGAGCTGGTGCGCTCGGGACGGCGGCGACCCACAGCGTGACCGGGCCGTGCAACGCCGTCGCGGCCGGCGACCTCGACGGCGACCTCGATCTCGACCTCGTCGCGACCGGCTACCGGTTCACCACCTTCCTCCAGGGAACGGCGGCCACCTTCAGCCCCCTGCAGGAGATCGATCCGCCCGATTTCACCTACTCCTACCAGCCGGCCCTGGCCGACTTCGACGGCGACGGCGATGTCGACGTCGCCCTGGTGGGCGATCAGCCGGGAGTGCAGGTCTATGCCAACGACGGCTCCGGGTCGCTCTCCGGCCCGATCCGGTTCGGAACCTCCCGGTATGCCACGAACCTCCACGCCGGGGACCTCGACGGCGACGGCCTCGCCGACCTCGTCGCGACCCTCTATGACGACGACCGCGTGATCGTCCTGCGCAACAACGCACGGCGGATGGCCGACCTCGCCGTCGCGGTCGACGACGGGCAGGCGAGCGCCGTGCCGGGGGAGG
>JAHDVN010000259.1 GCA_023384635.1 Thermoanaerobaculia bacterium | reverse complement strand
TCGGCCCCGCCTACGGCCAGCTCCGCGAGGAGCTCTCCAGCCAGTACCTGCTCGCCTTCCAGGCCCGGATCGAGGGGGACCGGAGCCGCTTCCGCCCGGTCGCGGTGGAGGTGAGCCGCCCCGGGGCGACGGTGCGGGCGCCGGCGGGATACGCTCCGCGCCCGTGAGCCCGCGCCTCGTCCTCGCCTCCGCCTCCCCCCGCCGCCGCGAGCTGCTGGCGCTGCTCGGCCTGGAGTTCTCGGTCCGCCCGGTGGACCTCGACGAGCGGGCGCTCGCGGGCGAGGCGCCGGCCGCCCACGTGCGGCGCCTGGCGCGGGAGAAGGCCGCGGCCGCGGCCGGCGAGGGGGAGCTGGTGCTGGCGGCCGACACGGTGGTGGCGGTCGACGGGGAGATCCTCGGCAAGCCCTCCGACGCCGCAGAGGCGCGGCGGATGCTCGCCCGGCTCTCCGGGCGCACCCACGAGGTCTTCACGGGGGTGGCGCTGCGCCAGGGTGGGGCGGCACCCCGGGAGGCGGTCGCGGTGGCGCGCACGGCGGTCCGCTTCGCCGCGCTGACCGGGGCGGAGATCGACTGGTACGTCGCCTCCGGCGAGCCGTTCGACAAGGCCGGCGCCTACGCGATCCAGGGGCTCGGGGCGCTCCTCGTCGAGGAGATCGAGGGGAACTACACGAACGTGGTCGGGCTGCCGCTCCCCGCCACTCGCCGCCTGTTCGGGGAGCTCGGCCTGGAGCTCCGGGAGCTCAGCCGCCGACCTTGATCGGCTCGCCGAGCTCCTCGAGGGAGAAGTTCGCCATGATCTGGTGGCCGTTGAAGTCGAGCACCCGCACGTCCTCGACCCCCTCGAGATCCCCGGCCACGTTCGGGTAGCCTCCGGGGTACCTCTCCCGCACCGCCTGGAGGCTGACCTCGTAGGCGATAAACTTCGTGATCCCCTTGTAGCGGAGCTTGCCGACGAAGCGTTCGTCGGTGAGCGAGGCGAAGGTCGTGAGCACCAGGATCGGCCCGGTGCCGGTGAAGATCAGATAGGCGCGCATCCCGGGGCTCTCGCTCATCGTCGGCCTCCTCCTCTCGGTCGAGCTCGGAGCAAGGTTACCCCGCCCCCCCGGAGCTGTCGAGCGCCGCCGCCGGATCCGCAGCCGCCCGCCTAAGCGACGCCGACACAAGAAGTTAGCGGCGCCGTCACGAAGACGACACAGCCGCTCTGTGGAAAAGCCGCTCCGCTCTGCCGGGGCGCAAGTTCCTGCAGCGCAAGGACATCCGTATAAAACGTTTAAAATCATAAACTTAGAAGGAATGCACAAGAACCTGGTCAATCCGTGCCGAGCGCAAGCCGGAACGGGCTCCCGAGCCGCTCCCGGGGTGGTTTTCCACAGCCTTTTCCGCCGCGGCTGTGGATCGCGCGTGCTAGCTTTCCAGGTGTGAAGAGACAGCGGATCCTGGTCGTCGAGGACGAGCCGGACATCGCCGAGATCCTGCGCTACAACCTGGAGCGGGCGGGCTTCGCGGTGGAGATGGCGGGGCAGGGAGACACGGCGCTCGAGGCGATCCGGCGGCAGCCGCCCGATCTCCTCCTGCTCGATCTCATGCTCCCCGGCCTCGACGGGCTGGAGCTCACGCGGATCCTGCGGCGGGATGCCGCCACCGCCCAGCTCCCGGTGGTCATGCTCACCGCCCGCGGCGAGGAGATCGACCGCATCGTCGGCCTCGAGCTCGGAGCCGACGACTACATCCCCAAGCCGTTCAGCCCGCGCGAGGTGGTGCTGCGGGTGCGCGCCGTGCTGCGCCGCCGCCAGGCGCCCGAGGCGGCCGCCGACGTCCTCGAGATCGGCACGCTGCGCCTCGACGCCGCCGCCCACCGCCTCGCGGTGCGGGGCAAGGAGGTGGCGCTGACCGCCACCGAGTTCCGGCTCCTCCACACCCTGATGGAGCGCGCCGGGCGGATCCAGACCCGCAGCCGGCTCCTCTCCGACGTCTGGGGCTACGCCGAAGAGGTCGACAGCCGCACCGTCGACACCCACGTGCGGCGCCTCCGGCGCAAGCTCGGGGCCGAGGCCGATCGGATCGAGACGGTGATCGGCGTCGGCTACCGCCTCAAGCCCTGACCGGCTGCGGGGGGCCGCAACACCCCTCTGCTACCATCCGCCGGCACCGAAATGCGCCTCCTCGCCGTCCGCCACGCCATCGCCGAAGACCGCGCCCTCTGGGCCGCGCGCGGCCTCGACGAGGCGGCGCGCCCGCTCACCGCGGCCGGCCGCGCCCGCTTCCGCAAGGCGGCCCGCGGGCTGGCTGCCGAGGTCGGGCAGCTCGACCTCGTCGCCACGAGCCCGCTCGCTCGCGCCGTGCAGACGGCCGAGATCCTCGCCGCGGCGGCCGGCGCGAAGCGCACCATCGAGCTCCCCGAGCTCGCGGCCGGCGACGACCTCCCGGCCCTCCTCGCCTGGATCGCCGCCCAGCGCAAGCTCGCGGCGGTGGCGCTGGTCGGCCACGAGCCCTCGCTCTCCCTCCTCTGCGGCTGGCTCCTGACCGGCGAGGAGCGGCCGCTCTTCGCCCTCAAGAAGGGGGGCGCCTGCCTGCTGGAGTTCGGCGCGCGGGTGGCCCTGCGCGGCGCCGAGCTCCGCTTCCTCCTCGCCGCCGGGCAGCTGCGCCGGCTCGCCCGGCCATGACCCCGGCCCCGACCCCGGACACGATGCCGGCCACGAGCCCAGCAGGCGGCCGGGAGCTGCCCTCGGATCTGCTCGCCCGTCCCGCCGCGGAGGGGGCCCGCCGCCTCGCCCTGGCGCTGCTCGCCCGCGCCGAGGAGGCCGACGCCCGGCTCCCCGACCCGGAGGAGACCGAGGCGCTGCACGACTTCCGGGTCGCGATCCGCAGGCTCCGCTCGACGCTCCGGGCCTACCGGCCCCATCTCGCCGACAGCGTCGGGCGCAAGCTCCGCGCCCGCCTCCGCGCGCTCGCCGCCGCCACCAACCCGGGGCGAGACAGCGAGGTGCAGCTCTCCTGGCTGGCCGGGGTCCGCCCGTCGCTGCGCCCCCACGAGCGGCGCGGCCACGCCTGGCTCGCGGCGCGGCTCGAGGCGCGCCGCGACGCCGCCTACCGCCGCGTCCACGACGAGGTGCGGCAGGGGTTCGCGGCGCTCGCGCCGCGCCTCCGCAAGCGCCTTTCGCGCTACCGCGTCGAGGTCCAGCTGGAAGAGGGCTGGCACCCGGTCTCGATGCGCCAGGCCCTCGCCGGCGAGCTCGAAGGACACGCCGCGGCGCTGGCCGCCGCGCTCGGCGAGGTGCGGAGCCTCGCCGACGAGGCGAAGGCCCACGAGGCCCGCATCGAGGCGAAGCGCCTCCGCTACCTCCTCGAGCCGTTCGCGGACGACCTCGCCGGGGCGAAGGAGGCGGTCAAGCGCCTGCGTGCGCTCCAGGACCTCCTCGGCGAGCTCAACGACGCCCACCTGCTCGCCGCCGAGGTGGGGCGCGCCATCGAGGACGCGGCCGCCGCGCGCGCCAGGGACCTGCACGAGCTCGCCCTCGCCGGCGAGGCGGACCGCCTCCGCACCGCCCAGCGCCGCGGCGAGCGCGCCGGCCTGCTCGCCCTCACCCGCCGCCTCGCCGAACGGCGCGAACAGCTCTTCGCCCGCCTCGCCAAGGAATGGCTCGCCGACGGCGCCGCCCCCCGCTTCGCCGCCGAGGTCGCCACCCTGGCCGACGAGCCGGCGGGCAACCCCACCCCCCCGTAGCAGCCGCCGCCCCTGGCGGGAAAAGAGGGACAGGCACACATTTCCTTCGCTGTCTCGGGGGGACCGACGGGGCAGCGGAAATGTGTGCCTGTCCCTCTTTTCCCTTCTCCGGTCAGAGCAGCAGCAGCTGGCCGGCGTCGGCGTTGGCGGCGGCGCGGCGGGCGCGCTGGAGGGCGCGGTCCATGAGCAGCTCCTGGCTGGCGCGGCGGGGCTCGCCGGGGGCCGGGGTGCGCTGGCGGTAGGCGCCGTCGCTCTGCAGCTCCCAGGCCTTGCAGTTGTCGGCGAGCTGCAGGTCGAGGATCGCCTGGAGCTCGGCCTGGAGCTCCGGGCGGTCGACCGGCACCATCGCCTCCAGCCGCCAGTCGAGGTTGCGCGACATCCAGTCGGCGGAGCCGAAGTAGTACTCGGGGGCGCCACCGTTGCCGAAGTGGAAGATCCGCGCGTGTTCGAGGAAGCGGCCGACGATCGAGAGGACGCGGATCCGCTCGCTCCTCCCGGGCAGCCCCGGGCGCAGACGGCAGATGCCGCGCACGATCAGGTCGATCTCGACCCCGGCCTGCGAGGCCGCGTAGAGGGCGCGCACCACCTTGGGGTCCTCGAGCGAGTTCATCTTGGCCACGATGCGCCCGCCGCGCCCGGCGCGCTGGTGCTCGATCTCGCGCGCGATCAGCGCGAGGCTGCGCTCGCGCATGTTGAACGGCGCGACCCAGAGCCGCGCGAACTCCGGCTCGTGCACGAAGCCGGTGAGGACGTTGAAGAGCTGCGCCACGTCGGCCCCGATCGCCGGGTCGCAGGTGAAGAGGCCGAGGTCGGTGTAGAGCTCGGCGGTGTCGGTGTTGTAGTTGCCGGTGGCGATGTGGCTGTACGAGACCAGCCCCTGGCGCTCCTGGCGCACCACCAGCGAGACCTTGGCGTGCGTCTTGTAGCCCACCACCCCGTAGGCCACGTGCGCCCCCGCCTCCTCGAGCGCCTCCGCCCACTCGATGTTGCGCGCCTCCTCGAAGCGCGCCTTGAGCTCCACGATCACCGCCACCTGCTTGCCCCGCTCGGCCGCCTCGACGAGCGCCTTGACCACCGGGCTGTCGCGCGAGGTGCGGTAGAGCGTCTGCTTGATCGCCAGCACCTGCGGATCGACCGCCGCCGCCTGCAGGAAGCGCTGCACCGAGGAGGCGAACGAGTCGTAGGGATGGTGGACCAGCAGGTCGCCGTCGCGGATCACCTCGAAGATGTCCGGGTCGCTCGCCTTCGGCCCGGGGGTGAGCCGGGGGTGGGTCACCGGGCGCCAGACCGGCTCGCGGAGCGCCGGCAGCGGCAGCCGGCTCAGGTCGAAGAGGTCGCGCAGGGCCAGTGGATGGTCGACCTCGACGAGGTCGAAGTCGT
>JAHDVN010000258.1 GCA_023384635.1 Thermoanaerobaculia bacterium | reverse complement strand
CGCGCGCGGGCGGCCAGGAAGAGGCGCCCGCCGGTCTCCCGCGCCAGCTCCTCGAGGCGCCAGCGCACGTCCGGCGGCTTCGCCGGCAGCCCCAGGCCCACGAAGTAGAGCGCCACGCCGCTGCCGCGCGCGTAGGCGAGCAGATCGTCGAAGCGGCGGCGCGAGCCGGAGTCGAGGCCGTCGGTGAGGACCACGAGCGCCCGCTTGCCGCCGAGCCCGCTCGTGTAGTGGAGGGCGAAGCCGAGCGCGTCCCAGAGCTTCGTCTCCCCGTCCGCGGCGAGCCCGCCGAGGGCGCCGGCGAGCACCTCCAGGCTGCCGGTGAAACGCGCCGCGACCCGCGGCTCGTCGGCGAACGGGATCACCGCGGCGCGGTCGTGCGGCGTGATCACCTCGGAGAGGAAAGCGTAGGCGGCGCGCTCGACCTCGGGGAGCACCTCGCGCATCGAGCCGGAGGTGTCGAGGAGGAGCGCGGCGTGGAACGGCAGGTCGCGGAGGCGCTCGAAGCGGACGATCCGCTGGGGGCGCCCTTCCTCGACGACGGTGAAGTCGCCGGCCGCGAGGTCGTCGACCGGACGGCCGAGGCGGTCGGTGACGGTCACGAAGAGCTCCACCAGGTCGACGTCGATCGAGTCGAGCTGCGCGGGCGCGTTGATCACGGCGACGTCCTCGTCGGCGAGGCCGTTGGCGAGCCGGGCCACGGCGCGCACGAAGGTCAGCTCTCCCGTCTCCGGCAGCGCGAGCGCATGGACGAAAGGGGGCTGGTAGAGGGTCGCGAGCCGCCGCTCGTCGAGGTAGAGCTCGACGCGGTCGAGCTCCTCGCCGTCCGGCACCTCGACCTCGGCCTCGACACGGACGGTGCCGCGGTACGTCCCGCCGGCGCGCGGCTCGCGCAGCCGCACCGCGAACCGGTGCGGACCGCCGTTGAGGACTGCCTCGTCGGCCGCGAGCTCGTCGCCGCTCGCCCCTCGTGCCACCGCGCGCACCCGCCGCGGCCGCAGCCCGGAGCCGAGGTCGAGCTCGACCGAGTACGGGGGCCTGCCCTTGGTCATCACCACGCGGCCGTCGAGGGAGAAGGCGACCGCCGCGACCCCGCTGCCGCGGACCCGGGCCTCGATCCGCACCTTGCCGCTGAGCAGGCGGTCGCGGGGGGCGAGCAGGACCAGCCCGGCCTCCTCCGCGCCGTCGCCGGCCGCCGCGACCGGGCCCCCGGGAGAGGGGGCCGCGGCGGCCGGGGCGAGGCGGGGGACCTCGATCTCGCGCTCCTCGCGGAAGAAGCGGTGGCCGTAGAGGTCCTGCAAGCGGACGATCCAGGTGTAGCGGCCGGGGCGCAGGTGGCGGGCGAAGGTGACCGCGAGCCGCTCGGGCGCGGGCTCGCCGGCGGGCGGCTCGAAGCGGTAGCGGAACTCCTCGAGGAGCCCGGAGCCGGAGAGGACCTCTCCGTCGAGGAGGAGCGCGTACGCCGGGGAGCCCGCGCCGGCCGCCGGGGTCGCCGCCGAGGGCGGCAGCTCGACCCGCGCGGCGACCTCGACCAGGCCGCCCCGCGGCCCGGGGTAGGCGAGCTCCAGGGTGGCGGGGAGGAGCTCCGCGCCGGGCGGCAGCTCGGTCCCGCGCTCGAGGAACGCCGGGAGCCAGTCGCCGCGCGGCCGCGGCAGCGGCCCGGAGGCGCCCGGCGCCTGCCCGTCGCCGTCGAGGAGGAGCGCCCGCGCGCCCGGGTCGGAGAGGTCGTCGAAGCGGGCTCGGGCGGCGGCCAGGCGCTCCTCGAAGCGCTCGCGCGCCTCGTTGCGCGCCGTGTCCGGGAAGGGGTCGCGCACCTCCCAGAAGCGGGCGACGAAGGCGTCGCGGCGGTGATCGCGGGCGAGGGAGAGGAAAGCGTCCCGCTCCGCCTCGTCGAGGAGCACGCCGGCGGTGGCGAGGAACTCGGTGTGCCGCGGCGCGAGCGGGGCCGGTTCGCCCGCGCCGGCCGCCGCGGCGCGCGCGAGCGCCGCGATCGTGAGGACGGCGAGGACGGCGAGGACGGCGAGCGGAGAGCGGGCGCCGCGCATCGGCCCGATGCTACACGGATGGCCGCGGATCGGGGTCGCCGCGGCGGCCGCTCAGGGAGAGGTCACGGGTAGTAGCCGCGCATCGCCTTGACCTCGAGGCCGGAGCCCTCCACCTTCACCTCGATGGTGCGGAACTTGCCGTCCCGGGCCGGGTTGCCCGACTGGTAGGCGAGCAGGTAGCGGGTGCGCAGCTCGCGCTCGATGGCGGCGTAGATCTCGGGCAGCTCGCTCGCGTCCTTCACGAAGAAGGACCGGCCGCCGGTCTCGTCGGCGAAGCGCGAGAGGATGCGGCGGGTGTCGAACTCGCGGCGGGGGATGTCGAGGCCGATGGTGTAGATCGCCACTCCGGCCCGGCGCGCGAAGTCGAGCGTGTCCTCGTAGCTGAAGCGGCTCCCCTCGTCGCGCCCGTCGGAGAGGAGGAGCAGCGCCCGCTGGCCGCGGATGCCGTTGAAGTAGAAGAGGGAGAAGACGACGGTGTCGTAGAGCGCGGTGCTGCGCTCGGCCTTGAGGCCCGCCAGCCCGCTCGCGAGGAGAGCCGGGTCGTTCGTGAACTTCACTCCCAGGCTCGGGCGGTCGTTGAACGTGATCACGGTGGCGCGGTCGCGCGGCTGGATCGTCTGCTGGAGGAAGGAGAGCGCGGCGTCGCGCGCCACCGGCAGGCGCTTTTCCATGGAGGCCGAGGTGTCGAGGAGCAGACCGACGTGCACCGGCAGGTTCTCCACCTTCTCGAAGCGGAGGAGCTGTTGCGGTGCGCCGTCCTCGAGCACCGTGAAGGCCTCCCGCGCGAGGTCTGCCACCGGCCGCTTCTCGCGGTCGAGCACCGTGGCGTAGACCTCGACGAACTGGACGTCCACCTCCTCGAGGTAGTCCGGGGCGTTGATGAAGACCGCGTCCTCGGTCGAGTTGCCGTCCGGCAGGTAGGCCACCGCACGCACGTAGGCCACCGGCTCGCCCGGCGGCAGCACGACCGGCTGCACGAACGGCTCCTGGTAGAGGGTCGCGACGCGGGTCTCGTTGAGGAAGATCTCCACGCGCTCGACGACGCCCCCCTCGGGCAGCTCCACCGCCACCTCGGCGCGCAGGCTGTCGCGGTACTTCCGGCCGCTCTGCGGCTCGATCAGGCGGGTCGCGAAGCGGTGGGCGCTGGCGTTGATCAGCAGCTCGTCGTGGGCGACCACCCGCCCCTCGGCGTCGGCGGCCTCGGCGCGCAGCGTGCGGGTGCGCGGCATGTTGCCGAGGTCGAGCTCGACGCTGAACGGTGGGCGCGTCTTGGTGAGCAGCGGCCGCCCGTCGAGCGAGAAGGCCACCTGGGCCACGTCGTCGCCGGTGACGAGCGTGTCGAAGCGCACCATCCCGGCCAGCATGTCTCCGCGCGGCACGATGATCCGGATCGCGGTGTCGCCGGTGCTGATCGCCGCGTTCGCCTCGGCCAGCAGGCGGGCGGTCTCTTCGTCCGGCGGCGGCGGGCCGACCTCGCCCTCGATCTCGGGGACCTCGAGGACGATCTCCGCGCGGTGGAAACGCTGCCCGTTCAGGTCCTCCAGGCGCACGATCATCTTGTAGGTGCCGGGGCGCAGGAGGCGCTCGAAGGTGAGGGGGATCCGTTCGGGCGCGCGGTCGGCGGGCAGGTCGAACTTGTAGCGGAAGGCGTCGAAGAGGCGCCGTCCGATCAGGATCTCGCCGTTGAGCAGGAAGTTGAACGAGGTGTGCCCGCCGAGCTCGGCGCGCCCCGCCGCCTCCCGCGGCACCAGCAGCGAAGCCTGGACCAGAGTGCGCGCCTGCCGCCGGCCGGGGTAGCCGATCCGGAGCTCGGCCGCGAGGCTCTCGGCGCCGGCCGGGATGTCGGTCGAGCCGGCGTGGAAGGTCGCGACCCACTCGCGCCGCTCTCCGGTCTCCGGCCGCTCGGCGGTGGCGAGCAGCGTCGAGTACTGCACCATGCCCATGCGCAGGACGTGGGAGATGGCGCCCGCGATCTGGTCGCCGTTGGCGCAGGTGAGCGCGACCTGCGAGAGGATGTCGCTCGGAACCGAGCCCAGAGTCGGCCCCTGGACCAGCGCCGAGAGGCCGTCCATCGGCTCCCAGAGCCGCGGCCGGCCGAGCCCCCACTGCTGCACGAAGACGAGCACCAGCACCTCGCGCACCCGCTCGCTCGGCGGATAGATCCAGACCTCGAGCGGCCAGAGCAGCTGCGAGCAGTTGCTCCGGATGCGGGTGGGCGGGAAGCCGTTGAGCAGCAGGTGGCGCGCGCGGGCCTCCACGAGGTTCCCGAACTCCGAGCGCGCCTCGCTCACGCGCAGGTCCCACTGGTCCTTCAGCTCGTTGCGGGCGGTGTCCGGGAAGGGATCGCGGACCTCCCAGAAGCGCTCGATGAACGCCTCGAGCTGGTGCTCCTGCTCGAGCGCCAGGAACGTCTCCCGCTCCTGGGGGGTGATGAGGACCGTCACCTCCTCGAGCCACTCGCGGTAGCGCGGCGGCAGGTCCTTGGGCGAGCGCTTGCCCCGCCTCCCGCTCTCCCTCGGCGCCTCCTCGGCCGTCGCCGCGGGGGGCTGGGGCTTCGCCTCCGGAGCCGCCGGCTCCGGTTGCGTCGCCGGCGGCTCGGCCGGGCTGGCCCCCGCCGGGCCGGCGGCGAGCGCCGCGAGGAGGAGGGCGAGGGCGGCAGCGAGGTGTCGAACGGGCATGGTGGCGGTCCTTTCCATCTCGAACCCTGTATACGCTGCAGGATCGGTGCCGGATATCTGCCCGGAAGGGGGCGAGTAGAATCCCGGTCCCATGCCGCCCGTCTACGCGGACCACAACGCCACCACGCCGCTCGATCCGCGGGTGCGCGAGGCGATGCTCCCCTGGCTCGGCGAGCGCTGGGGGAATCCCTCCTCGATCCATCGCTTCGGACAGGCGGCGTCCGCCGCGGTGGAGGAGGCGCGCGAGCGCGTGGCGCGACTGGTCGGCGCGAGCCCGCCGGAGGTCGTCTTCTGCGGCTCCGGGACCGAGGCGAACAACGCCGTGGTCTGGTCGGCGGCGCGACGGAGCGGCTTTCGCGGCCACCTCGTGATCTCGGCGCTCGA
>JAHDVN010000257.1 GCA_023384635.1 Thermoanaerobaculia bacterium | reverse complement strand
CCAAGGGCGCGCAGGTCGGCGATCTCAGCCGAGGTTAGGCACCGGCCGAATCCGCCACTAGGAATGGGCCGGTTGAGGATCGGCGCTCGATTGCCGGTGGAGTTTCCGGTGCGGGGGAAGGTTGAGGTGGCCTGGGTCGTCATGGCGCGCTCCCGTGATTGCGGTCGGCGGTGGATCCGCCGATGGGTGGACCCTACCCCTAAGCGCTTGGGTTGTCAAGGGGAGACCCGCCGCCGCTGGCCCCGGCGCCGAGGCGCTCGGTGAGCTGGCGGAGCTCCTCGAGGGGCTGGGCGGCGCGGGCGTAGCCGAGGGTGGTGCGCAGGTCGGCGTGGCCGACGAGCTTGGCGACCAGGTAGGCGCTCTCGCCCTGGGCGAGCAGGTGGGCGATCACGGCGTTCCTCGTGAGGCCCGGGTGCTCGATCGCCGGCTCGATCCCCGCGGCGCGGCGGGCGCGGCGGCGGCGGGCGCGGAGCGACGTCTTGCCGAGCGGGCGGCCGTCGAGGTGGAGCAGGCGGCCGTCGAGCGGGCGCACCTTCTCGCCGGCGAGCCAGGCGCGCAGGTGGCGCGCGAGGGCGGCGGAGACGGGCACGGCCTGCTCGCGGCCGGTCTTGCGCGCGGTGAAGCGGATGGTGCGCGCCTCGAGGTCCACCTGGTCGCGCTTCAGCGCGGCGGCGTCGCTCGGCCGCATCCCGGTGTTGGCGAGCAGCTCGGCGAAGGTGCGCTCGACGGAGCCCTCCGGCATCGCGGCGAGCCAGCGCGCGCGGTCCTCGGGGGAGACGATCCGCTTGCCCGAACCGGCGCGCCGGAGGCGGCGCGGCGCGCGCCACGGGCAGGGAAGGTGGGCGTGGGTGTAGACGGCCCGCAGGCTCGCCAGGTCCCTCGCCACCTGCACCTCGCCCGGGGGCCGGTGCGCGCGCGGTGAGAGCGGCCGCGCCAGGCGCCAGGCGGCGTAGCGGGCGACCAGGCGGTCGTCCACCTCCTCGGCGGCGAGCTGCGGCCGGCCGATCTCCTGCACGACGAACCGGCGCCAGCCGGCCAGGGTGTAGCGGTAGTAGTCGGCCGTGGCGCTCGCGAGGCCGCGGGCGGCGAGGCCTTCGAGGAACTGGTCGATCAGGTCGAGGAGCGCGGGGCGGGCGCGCACGAAGCCGGGCAGGCCCGAGCGGCGCAGGCGCCAGTCGAGGTCCACGGCGTCGCGGTACTGCACGGCCTGGGCCCTCGTGTCGAAGGTGGCCTGGAGGAGCTGCCCGCCGCGCCAGAGGCGCGCGAGCCAGCGCCCGCCGGGAAGCGGGTAGACGTTCGGGGTGCGGCGGGCCACGGCCGCCTACGCGCCGGCGGCGATGCCCACGCGCGGCTGATCGCGCTTGCACTGGGCGCACACGGTGGCCGCCTGCGGGATCCAGGTCTGGCAGTGGACGCACTTCTTCTTCCGGTCGCCCGGGGTGAGCCCGGAGACGAGGAAGAGCAGCCACGCGCCGATCGGGCCCAGCGCCGCGCCCGCGAGCGCCCCGCCAGCCGGCGAGAAGCCCTTCTTGGTCGCCGCCCAGAAACCGATCAGTCCACCGAAGAGAAGCCAGCCGAGGAGTTCCATCGGGGTCAACCTCCTGGCCTGATTCTACCCGATGTTGCCGGATTCGGAACCGAGTTGCCGGACCGCCATGCGGAGCTGCTCTGTGGACACGAGCCGGGCCTTCACTAGGGCCTGGAGAACGACCAGGGCCGGCCCCGCCTCCACCTCTTCCCTCACCTCGTCGGCGGTCACCCAGGCCCGGCGGAGCTCCGGGTCGGCCGACAGGCCGAGAACGTAGTCAGCCGAGACGTCGAGCGCCCGGCAGAGGCGCGCGAGAGCGTCTGGATCGGGGCTTCGGTGGCCGTTGAGCCACTTGCTGACGGTGCCCTGGTCTACGTGCAACTCCCGCGCGAGAGCCTTCTGGGTCTTACCCCCAAGGACACTTCGCACCCGCTGCGCTCCAGCCCAGCCCACGGGGCCTAGTTTGCGGTCCGAAAGATTCTCGCGGAAGGGGGGTTGACAAATCGGCATAACGCGCCCTAGAGTTATGCCATGATGGCAACGCACCCGATCATCCAAGAGCTCACCCGGGTCGGCGCGACCCAGGCGGATCTCGCCCGCCACCTGGGCGTGAACCGCTCCACGGTCCACAACAAGCTCTCCGGCCGGCGCCGCTGGGTGGTGGCCGACGTGAACCGCGTCATGGCCTTCCTGCGCGAGCGCGGCTCCGAAGCGACCTACGAGCAGCTTTTCGCCCCCGAACAGAACGCCGCCTGACGCCCATGCGCTGGCTCGTGTACGGGATCGCGCTCGCTGGATTCGTCTGGATGCTCGTCGCCGTAGTCGGGGCCGACTTGGCCGCGATGGACGCCGGCGACGCGCGGGGACCCGAGGAGTGACTTCCATGGCGCTTTCCAAGGTAGCGGCACGGCAGGCCGATTCGCTTTCCGCCGCGGATTCCCTCGGCCTTTCCGCGCGGGCGCGCCGCCGGCTGGAGGCCGCGCAGGCGTGGCAGATCTTCGCGCACCGGTACGCCTCGGACATCGCGCACCGTTTGAACCTCAGCGAGGACCTGGTCCACGACTGGGGCAACGTGGAGCGCGGGCGGCGCGGTCCGCACTGGCAGCTCGCCGAGATCGTGGAGTGCGCGATGGACGAGGGGATGCCTCGCCGCCGCGCCCTCTCGCTGCTCGACTGGCTCGAGAGCCTCTTCGGCCGCGTGGCGCACGACCTGCCGCCGGCCGGCGAGCCGGTGACCCTGCGCGACCTTCCGTCCGGGATCCGCGAGTTCGGCCAGTCGCTCGAGGCGCTCACCGAGCATGTGGAGGAGGGCGACGACCGCCCGGCCGATCAGGTACGCGGCGAGCTGCTCGACGTCCTCGACTGGATTCACCAGATCCTCGCGCGGCTCGACCACGCGGAGCGGAGGGGCGCGCGGTGACGCTGCCCCCCGCTCCCGACATCATGTGGCTCTCTGGCCCGCTGGTGGTCAACCTGCGCGCCTTTGCCGAATGGGTCGGCTACTCGCACCGCTCGATCCAGAACGACCTGACGAGCAGCGACCCGGCCCGCCGCGCGCAGTGGCCGGAGTTCCGCCGCACCGCCGGCCGCCGCTGGGTGACCACCCCCGACGCGATCCACGCCTGGTGGGACCGCCTCGACTCGTCGCACCTCGCGGCCCCCGTGGCCGCGGCGCTGGGGAGGCGCACCGCGTGACCGCGCCCGCCCGCATCGTCGTCGAGAAGCTGCCCCGCCGCCGCCGCCGGGTGGTGGGGGAGGTGGCGACGCGCGGCGTAGGCGGGCTGCTCAACGAGCTCTGGCAGCGCGGCTACCGGCTCACCCCGCAGGGGGAGCTGACGGTGCGCCGCTACGCGGCCAGCCATACATCGCCATCGGAAGCCCGCGTCGAGTGGATCGAGCCGGCCGGTGAGCCGGTCGACCCCCGGCGCTTTCTCGGAAGGGAGGCGTGATGAAGACCGTGGTGTTCGTGTTCAAGGGGAAGGCCGCGACCGTGTTCGCGGCGATCGAGCGCCTCGCGGCGCGGGCAGCGAAGCCGTGAAGCGTGTCTACCGCGTGCAGGCGGCGGCGATGACGGTCTCGACGTGCTACGTCGTGGCCGAATCGGAGGCCGAGGCGGCCGAGCAGGTGCGGGAGTGCCCGCTCGGGCAGTTGCTTCCCGAGGCGACGATCCAGGGCGCGATCGACCAGGTCGAGGTCACGCCCGCCACCTGGGAGCAGGCGGCGAAGGACGGCTGGCTCACCAACAGCCCGTTCGTCTTCGACGCCTTCCGGAAGGAGCTCTTCTACTTCGCCCTCGACGACGACACGGTCGAGGACTGGCTGATCGCGATCGAGGAGGCCCAGGCGGCCGAGCTGCCCGAGGTCGAGCTGGAGGCGACGGCGTGAGCGGCCCGATGCAGGCGCTGCTCGCCGATCTCCAGTCGCACCGGCGGAAGGCGGCTGAGGAGCTCGACATGCGGCAGCGGGAGATCGCGGCGCTCGACGCGGCCATCGCGGCGCTCGAGTCCGGCGCTCCGCCGCGCCGCCCAGCGGGCCGCCGGCCGCTTTCCTCGAAGGCGCCGGGGCGTCGGCTCGCGACCGCGCAGCGCGAGAAGGCCGGGGTGAAGCGGCAGCAGGCGCCGCCGCGGCGCGAGCCGCGCGAGAAGCCGGGCCCCACGGAGGTCACGGCCACGGCGGACGCCGAGGCTCGTACCTTCACCGGCCGGCTGCCGAAGAACGTCGCCATCCTCACCTACAGCGGCGCGGACGCGGAGAAGGACGCCAAGACCGCCGCCGTGCGCCTGATCGGGCGCGGGTACGTGCGCCACACGGGGCGGCCGCTCAAGGCCGGGCAGTTCGATCTCCTGAAGAGCCGCCGGTCGGGGCACTGCTACTGCATCTTCGTCGAGCGGAAGACCGACGACCGCGTCGCGGCGAAGGAGCTGGCGTGAGCCTGTACGGCTTCGAGCTGGTCTTCGGCCCCCTCTCCGAGCGGGAGGAGGCGATCGCCCGTCTCGGTCTGAAGCATGGCCGGCAGGGGGCCTGCCTCGTGCTGCGTGAGCTCGCGCAGCGGAAGGACACCGAGCAGGCCACCTACGACGCGTTGATCATCCGGCAGGCGGCCAGCTACCTCGACCGCCTCTGGGCCGAGGCGACGGACTGACATGAGCTCCCGGTGCGGCGGGTGTGGGTTGTCGTGGACCCCTGGCGGATCCGAGTGGGCGGCGTGTGGCCGCCTGTCGCCGGGGCGGGGGAGGGCCCGCACGCCCTCTCCCTGCAGTTCTTCGGGCTTCACCGTCGCGGCGTGTGGCTGCGGCGTTTCCGGCCGGGGCGGTGGCCGTTGCAGCAGCTCTTTCCAGACTCTCGCACCTCACCCCCACGGAGGGCGCCGCCCCGCCCCCCCATTTTCCGGAGGTGACGGAGCATGACCATCCCCTACTCCGAGGCGCTCGTGTGCGTCGAGGACGGCTGCCAGACGATGTTCTGGCAGCGGGAGTACCCCTCGGGCCGCTGCCCGCTCTGCGGCTCGGAGAGCGTCCACCTGGCGGCCGCCGAGGCGCGCCGCGAGGGCGCCACCCCCGAGCCCGACGACGACCTCT
>JAHDVN010000256.1 GCA_023384635.1 Thermoanaerobaculia bacterium | reverse complement strand
GCCGGCGCCGGGTTTGTGGGGGGGCCGCGCCCGGCCGGGGGCGACGCCCCGCTGGGGCGCCCCGGCGGCCCCGCCACGACCTGGGTGCGGACCTTCATGGAGCAATCGCTCGCCTCGCCCTGGGACGTGGTGGCCGGCGACTTCAGCGGCGACGGCCTCTGCGACCTCGTGGTCGCCGCCGGCGGCACCGCCGACCGCCTCGCCTGGTACCGCGACGCTGGCGCCCAGGCGGGCTCTCTCGTCCAGGCGTGGGCACCGTCGAGCCTCCCGAACAGCGGCGAGACGGTCGGTTTCTACTTCGTCCTCTCGCACCAGGGGCGGGCGGGCTGGGACGCCGACGCCGAGCTCTCGGTGCTGAGCCTGGTCTTCACCGACACCGCCGGCCAGCCGCTCACCTCGGCCCAGGCCAACGCGATCGTGAGCGACGTCTGGATCTGGCAGGACAGCGACCGGGATCTGACCCTCACCGGCGCCGACGCACTCGTGGGGCACTTCCCCGATCTCGTGCTCTCGTCCGTCTCTGGCTGGAGCGACCTCTGGGTGGCCGACGGACTGGCCGCGGCGGCGATCGATCCGGCGGTCTCCTGGGGCTACTTCGTCGAGCTGAGGGCGACCGCGAACGCCTCGACGCAGCTGCCGAACCAGATCCGGATCGCAGTCCCCGGAGAGGAGGCCAGGGAGTGCTACGCGATCCTGGTCGAGGACCGGGACCACGACCTCGCTCTCACCTGCGAGCCGCGGGGGCCGGTCACGACGCGCGCCATCGCCTTCGGGGCGTGGGGCGGCCAGCTGCTCGCCGACGGCTTCGAGCGGGGGACCACCTCGGCCTGGTCGTACGCCGTGCCGTGAGGCGCCCTCAGCCGCGGCGGGCGGGGCGGGGGACGCTCTCCGGGGCCGCTTTCAGCTCGGAGGGGGAGCGGCCCCAGAACGCCTTGAAGCGGCGGGAGAAGTGGAACGGGTCGGCGTACCCGACCCGTTCCGCCACGTCGCCCACCCGCAGGCCGCCCGCGTCGAGCAGGCGTCGCGCCTCGCGCATCTTGACCGCGAGGATCAGCTGGCTCGGGGTGCAGTCGAGGGCGAAGGCGAGGCCGCGCTCCAGGGTGCGCAGCGAGACGTAGAGGTCGTCGGCGAGGCGCGCCGGGGCGAGCGGCTCGCCGAGGCGCCGGAAGATCGCGAGGATCGCCCGGTCACCGAGCGCCTCGGTCGGCGAGCAGCCGCGGGCGAGGAGGCCCTGGACGTGGGTCGTGAGGCCGTGCAGGACGTCGCCGCCCGGAGTGTCCGTCTCCGGGGAGACGGGGGCGGGCGTCCCCGGCCGCGGCGGCTCGGGCGGCTCCTCTGGCGCGAGGGGAACGACCGCTGCCGCGCCGCCCGCCGCCCAGCCCACCTCGAGCGCCGCGAGCCGGGCCGAGAGGGCGGCGAGCTGGCGCCGGGAGCGGTGGGCGAGATGGAGGGCGGCCGCGAGCGCCGCGGCGCACGCGAGGCCGAGGAGCAGCACGACCCAGGAGGCGGCGGTCACGGCATCTCTCCGGCCGCGGCGAGGCGGTCGAGCTGGAGGGCGAGCTCGGAGCGCGCCGGGTGCCCCTCGGGCAGCGCTGTCTCCAGCACGCCGCGGGCGCGGGCGAGCCGCGGGGCGGCTTCGTCGGGC
The DNA here is from genome assembly GCA_023384635.1 of Thermoanaerobaculia bacterium. Classification (GTDB taxonomy): domain Bacteria; phylum Acidobacteriota; class Thermoanaerobaculia; order Multivoradales; family JAGPDF01; genus JAAYLR01. The sequence continues at coordinate 3,520 of JAHDVN010000256.1, read as the reverse complement.
CGCCGCTGGTCGAGGTAGAACGCCGCGAGCTGGACGAGGGTGCGGCCGACCTCCGGGTGGTCGGCCCCGGCCGCGGCCTCGCGCACCCGCAGCGATTCGAGCAGGTGGGCCTCGGCCTCGTCGCTGCGCCCGAGCGCCGCCTCGGTCCGGCCGAGGCCGCGCAGCACCTCGGCCACCGCCGCGTGGCCGTCGCCGAGGGTCGCCCGGAGCGTGGCGAGCGCGCCCCGGAAGAGCGGCTCGGCCTCGGCGGCGCGGCCCTGTGCCAGCGTCGCCTCGGCGAGGTTGCTGGTGAAGATCGCGGCCACCGGATGCCGTTCGCCCAGCGTCCGTCCGGCGAGCGCGACCGCCTGACCGTACTCGCTTTCGGCCTCGGCATGGCGCCGTTGCTCGAAGAGCACCACGCCGAGGTCGTTGCGCGCCACCGCGCACTCGGGGTGGTCGGGGCCGAGCCGCGCCTCGAACGCGGCGAGCGCGCGGCGGTAGAGGGCCTCCGCCTCGGCGAGGCGGCCGAGCTCTTTCTCCACGGTGGCGAGGTTCACGGTTGCCCGGGTCACGTCGGGGTAGCCGGGGCCGTGGTGGCGCTCGAGGACGGCGAGGGCGGGCGCGAGCATCTCCTCGGCCTCCGCGAAGCGGCCGCGGTCGATCTCGAGCAGGGCGAGGTTCACCCGCACGGCCGCCGCCTGGGGGTGGTCCGGGCCGAACGCCCGCTCCGCGGCGGCGACGGCCTGGAGCCCGAGCGCCTCGGCCTCGTCGAGCCGGCCCTGCCGGGCGAGCGAGGAGGCGAGCTGGTTGAGGGCGGTGGCCTCGCCCGCGGGCAGCCCTTGGCGCCGCGCGAGCGCGGCCGCGCGCTGCAGCACCGGCTGGGCGAGGGCGTGCTCCCCCTGCGCGGCCAGCGAGCCGCCGAGCGCCGAGAGGGCCGGCAGCAGCGCGGGCGACGCGCGGCCGGAGCGGCGCTCCTCGAGCGCGACCGCCTCCTCGAGAAGCCCGCGCGCCTCGCCGTGGAGGCCGAGGTTGCCGTGGATCGCCCCGAGCACCCCGAGCAGGCGGGCGCGGGTGGCGGGCTCGTCGGCGAGCTCCCGGCGGAGCCGCTCGGTGCCGCGCGCGAGCACCTCCCGCGCCTTGATCTCGGGATTCGGGGCCTCGTTGGGGTCGGAGCCCTCGAAGAGCCCAACCAGGAACTCCGTCGTCGCCCGCGCGGTCGCCGCCTCGCGCCGGGCCCGCGTCAGGCCCGCGAGCGAGAGCCCGGTGCCGGCGAGAAGCCCGGCCACGGCGACCGCCGCGGCCGCCGCGCGCAGCCGCCGCTGGGGGCGCCCGGCGATCCGCCGCAGCCGCGCCCGGGCCTGCTCGGCGGTGGGGCGGCGGCGAGGGTCGAGCTGGGTCAGCTCGCGGATCAGCGCCGCGACCGCGTGGTCGATCCCCGCGGTCGAGGGCAGCTCCCCCCACTGGGCGCGGGCCAGCATCTGGTTGGCCGGTGCGGGCTCGAACGGCGGCCGGCCGGTGTAGAGCTCGAAGAGGAGCAGGCCGAAGGAGAACATGTCGCTCGCCGCGGTGGCCCGCTCGCCCCGCGCCTGCTCGGGGCTCATGTAGCCGGGCGTCCCGAGCGTCTCGCCGGCCCGCGTGAGCCCGCAGGCAGCGTCTCCCCGTGTCGCCGTCACCGGCCCGTCGCCAGGGGTCTCCTCGTCGGTCGTCTCGGCTTCCCCGGGCGGGAGGGTGCGCCGGGCGATCCCGAAGTCGAGGACCTTGACCGCCCCCGCCTCGTCGAGCATCACGTTGTCGGGCTTGAGGTCGCGGTGGACGATCGAGAGCGAGTGGGCGGCGACCAGCGCGGCGCAGATGCCGAGGGCGGTCTCGAGCCGCTCGGCCGGTGCGAGGCCCGCCGCGATCGCGTCGCGCAGCGGGCGGCCGCGCACCAGCTCGAGGATCAGGACGTCGTCCGGCTCGGAGCGGACGTACTCGTAGAGGCGGCAGATGTTCGGGTGCTCGAGCTGCGAGAGCAGGCGGGCCTCGCGCGCGAAGCGGGCGCGGGCGTGGGGATCCGTGCGCCCCGGGGGCCGGCGGACGGTCTTGACCGCGACGTGCCGACCGAGGCCCTCGTCGAGCCCCTCCCAGACCTCCCCCATCCCTCCGGCCCCGAGGCGGCGGACGAGCCGGATCTGGCCGACGAGCGTGCCTTCGCAGAGCACGCGGAGACTCTACAACGCCGCCGAGGCCGGCGTCTGCTAGCGTGATCGCGCACCAGGAGACGGGCGCCGCACCGGCGCCGGAAGGAGAGAGCGATGAGCTTCGCCAAGGAGTTCAAGGAGTTCGCGGTCAAGGGCAACGTGATGGACCTGGCGGTGGGCGTGATCATCGGCGGGGCGTTCGGCAAGATCGTCGACTCCACGATCCACGACCTCGTGATGCCGCTGGTCGGCCGCGTGGTCGGCAACGTCGACTTCTCGAATCTCTTCGTGCCGCTCGCCGAGGTGCCGGCCGGAACCGAGGCGACGCTGGCCGCCGTCAAGGCGGCCGGCGTGCCGGTCTTCGCCTACGGCAACTTCCTCACCATCGCGGTGAACTTCCTCATCCTGGCGTGGATCATCTTCCTGATGGTCAAGGCGATGAACCGTCTGCGCCGCCAGGAGGCGGCGGCCCCCGCCGCGCCCCCGGCGCCGCCGGAGGACGTGGTGCTGCTGCGCGAGATCCGCGACAGCCTGAAGACGGGCCGCTAGCGGCGCTCCTCAGGCCTCGGCGCGGCGGCCCCCGCGGGCGTTGACCCAGAGGCCGCCGCCGCCCAGCAGCAGGAAGATCACCGCCTGCACCGCGGTGCGGTACTGCACCGTCTCGCCCGCGAAGGCGAGCAGGAGGAAGCCGAGCCCGAGCGCGAGCACGAGGCCGTAGACCACCGACATCGCCCGGCGCGCGCGCTGGCGGCTGTCCGGCGTGTCCGTGCCGAAGCGCTTGGCGAAGAGGACGAGGCCGGCGGCGGCCACGACGTCGAGCACCGCGAAGAGGAGCCAGAAGCGGGTGGCCGCGGCGCGCGCCCCCGCGGTGCCGGCGAACGGCTGCAGGAAGCGCTCGTAGAGGAACGCCCCCAGGTTCGAACCGAGCAGCGAGCCGAAGACCCCGTAGAGAAAGGCGTAGCCCATGTAGACCGCCTTGCGGTCCTGCGGGGCGACGAGGCCGACGAAACTGTAGTACTTCGGGTGCGCGGTCATCTCGCCGATCGAGAAGACGGCGATCCCGGCGATGAAGACCCAGGGGTTGAAGGAGAGGGCGAGGAGCGCGAAGCCGACCGCGCCCATCGCCATCCCCGCGACCATCGTCGGCAGCGCCGCGCGCTGCGCCACGATCCGGCTCACCAGCACCTGGAGCAGGATGATGGTGCCGGCGTTGATCACCGTCACGTGCTCGGCGTCGAAGGTGAACTGGACGTCGAGACCGATGGCGCCGAGCAAGCCGGTGATCGCCACGGAGACCGGCGCGCGGTCGATGAAGTCGCGCAGGTACCAGAGCACCGACCCGAAGTTCTGGAAGTAGA
>JAHDVN010000255.1:825-5197 GCA_023384635.1 Thermoanaerobaculia bacterium | reverse complement strand
CGGAGCGGCTTCGTCGACTTCTCGCGCGGCCGCGAGGTCAGCCTGCAGGTGGAGAGCGGGCTGCTGCTCGGCGAGGTGCCGGGAGCCGAGCCGCTCGAGCTCGAGGTCGGAGCGCCACGCGCGAGCGGGATCGGCCGCATGAAGGTGCCGCTCACGCTGACCCTCCGCGCGGAGCAGCTCCTCCTGCTGCCGGGCGGCGACGGGGTCCCGGCGGCGACGCTCGAGCTGCGCGTCGCGGCGCTGGACGAGCGGGGCGGGTGCTCCGAAGTGCCGGTGGTGCCGATCTCCATCCGCGGCAACGCGGACGGGAGCGCCGGGCCCTGGCGCTACGAGAGCGCGCTCGAGTTGCGCAAGCTCGGCCATCGCCTCCTCGTTTCGGTGCACGACCCCGCCACCGGCCGCCTGTTCGCCGCCGGCCGGGAGGTCGCCCCGTGAGGGCCCGCGGGGCCGCTCCTGTAGACTCCCGCCCGGGAGACCCGCTCGAGCCATGATGAGACCGCGCATGCCCCGCATTCCCCTCTCGCTGCTGGCGCTCGCCCTCGCGCTGGCGGCGCCGCTGCCGGCACAGGAGCCCCCGGCCGCGCCGGCGCCGGCCGACGCCCTGCCGCAGTCGACCTATTTCGACGCGGTGGAGGTCAGCGTCGTCAACGTCGAGGTCTACGTCACCGACAAGCAGGGGCGGCGGATCAAGGGGCTCACGAAGGACGACTTCGAGCTCTTCCAGGACGACCGTCCGATGCGCATCACCAACTTCTACGCCGTCGACGAGGGCCGCGTGGTCGGCCCGGAGATGCCGGCGGAGTTGGCGCCCGTCGAGGTCCCCGCGCCGCTGGCGCCGCCGGTCGAGATCGAGCCGGCGATCCCGGAGGACCAGCGGCTCCACCTCGTGGTCTACGTCGACAACTTCAACATCCGGCCGTTCAACCGGAACCGGACCTTCCGCTCGCTGCGGGAGTTCCTCACCACGAAGCTGCGGCCGGGAGACCGGGTGATGCTGGTCTCCTACGACCGGAGCCTCCACGTCCGGCGGCAGTTCAGCAGCGACCCGCTGGTCGTGGCGGCGGCGCTGTTCGAGCTGGAGAAGATGTCGGCCTACGGCCTCCACGCCGACGCGGAGCGGCGCGACGCGCTCAACGAGGTCGACGACGCGAGGGACTCGATGTACGCGGTCACCCGGGTGCGCCAGTACGCCGACTCGGTGATGAACGATCTCACCTTCTCGCTGCGCGCCCTCAAGGAGATGGTCGACGTGCTCGCCGGCCTGCCGGGTCGCAAGGCGATCCTCTACGTCAGCGACGGCCTGCCGCTGATCGCGGGCGAAGACGTCTTCTACGCCGTCGAGCAGAAGTTCAAGGACCGCTCGACGGCACTGCTCGAGTCGAGGTCGTTCGACGCCAGTCGGCGCTTCCAGGAGCTGGCCTTCCAGGCGAACGCCAACCGGGTGACCTTCTACACCCTCGACGCCGCGGGCTTGCGCACGCCGACCTCGATCTCGGCGGCGGAGCGCGACCCCCTCGCCTCCGGCATCGTCGACTCGGTGCACTTCGCCAACATCCAGCAGCCGCTGCGCATGCTCGCCGAGTCGACCGGCGGCCGGGCGATCGTGAACATGAACGATCCGGGCCCGGCGCTCGGCGGCATCGCCGAGGACTTCCAGACCTACTACTCGCTCGGCTACACGCCCGGCCAGGAGGGGTCGGGCCGCTACCACAAGATCAACGTGAAGCTGAAGGGGAAGGCGCGCGGGCTCGAGGTCCGGCACCGGGAGGGCTACCGGGACAAGCCGGTGCACACCCGCCTCGGCGACGGGGTGCGCTCCGCTCTCTTCTTCGGGGCCGCCCACAACCCGATGGGGATCACCATCCGGACCGACGAGCAGGTGCGGCGCGACGACGGCAACTACGTGGTCAACGTCGCGGTGCAGATCCCGATCGGCAGCCTGGTGCTGATCCCCGAAGGGGACCGGCACGTCGCCCGCGCGCGGCTCTTCGTCGGCGCCATGGACGACCAGGGGGACACCTCCGAGGTCCAGGAGGTCCAGGTGCCGATCGCGATCCCCGAGGCGGAGGTCGAGATGGCGAGGAAGCAGCACTACTCCTACACCCTGCCGCTGATCATGCGCCGCGGCCCGCACAAGCTGGCGGTCGGCCTCCGGGACGACTTCGCGGCCAACTCCTCGTTCGCGCTCCACTACTTCTCGGTGGGCCGGCGATGAGGGACGAAGGCCCGCGGTTCCGCGAGCTGGTGCGAGAGGTCGGCGAGGCCCTGCTCGGGGTCCTGCGCGCGGAGCTGGCCGCGCTGCGCACCGACTACCGGCGCTCGACCCGCCGCTTCGGCGGCGCTCTCCTGCTCCTCGCGCTCGCCGCGGGCCTCGGCTTCTGGGCCCTCGGCGCCCTGGGTCTCCTCGGCTTCGAGCTGCTCAGCGCGGTGCTGCCCCGGTGGGGGGCGGCGGCGGTGCTGACCGGCGCGCTGCTCCTCCTCGCCGCCGGCCTCGGCTGGTGGGGCTGGCGGAAGCTCGCGGCGATCGAGCCGCCCCTCGCCACCGCCAGCCGGCACCTCGAGAACCACCTCGCGTGGTGGCAGGGGCGGTTGCTCGGAGGCGCGCCGGAAGCGGGCGACCCTGCCGCCGCGGCCGCGCTCCCGCAGCGGACGGCGGCGCCGCCGCCGGAGGCGAAGAGATGAGCGACGTGGATGTCGAGCGGGCGCGCTTCGAGGAGCGGCTCCAGGCGCTCCGGCAGCGCGTGACGTCGGAGGTGGGCTGGGCGCCGCGAGCCACTCCCTGGCTGCTGGCGCTCGCGGGTGGAGCGCTCGGGTTCGCGCTCGCCCTGGGGCGGCGCCGCCGGCGCCGCCGGTCTAGTCGCCCCCGGCGCCCTTCGGGCGCTTGAACACCATCGCGATGTTGTCGGTCGCGCCGGTCTTGAAGTTCACCGACGAGATCGACACCAGCTCCCAGCCCTCCTCGCCGAGCGCGTCGAGGTCCTTGGCGGCGGCGGGATCGAGACGGTAGTTCTCGCTGCGGACGTTGATGATCCGGTACTCCCACTTTCCCATCGCCCGTCCTCCCCGTGTCCCGGTGGTCCGGATGGGCCGATTCTAGCGGACGCGCAGCCGCACCGCGGCGCCTCGCCCGCAGCCGGAGATCCCCGCCAGCGGAGCGTCGCGCAGCGAAACCCCCTGGGTCCCGCGCGAGCGGGGGAGCACCGCCGGCTCGCCGGCCGGGATCTCGGCGTAGCAGGTCGCGCGCCGCGTCACCCGGAGAGTCGGCCCGCAGGCGAGCTCGAACGGTCGGCCCGCGGGCAGCCAGGCGCTCGGCAGGTCGGTGACCAGGTTGCCGAACCGGTCGACGTGCGCCACCCGGCCCTCGCCCCCGCCCGCCGCGCGGCGGGGGAGGGGGAGCGGCAGCCGCACCGGCTCCTCGGCCTCGGGACCGAGGGCAGCGGGATCGAGGCCGCGGGCGAGCGCGGCCGCGACCGGGGCGAAGCGGTCGCGGCCGTGGAAGGTCTCGCCGGGGGCGGCGAGATCGAGATCGGTCCGCTCGACCGATCGGACGGGACCCTCGCCGAGCAGGTGGGTGAGGAGCCCGTTGTCCGGGGCGACGAAGAGCTGGCCGCGGGCCGCCAGGACCAGCCGGCGCCGGGAGCTGCCGACCCCGGGGTCGACCACCGCGAGGTGGACCGTTCCCTCGGGGAAGGCCGGCGCGGCGGCGGCGAGAAGGAACGCCGCCCCCTCGACGTCCCCGGGCGCGACGTCCTGGGAGATCTCCACGATCCGCGCCTCGGGCGCCAGGCGCAGGAGCGTGCCCTTCACGGCGGCGACGTAGTAGTCGTGGGTGCCGAAGTCGGTGAGGAGAGTGAGCAGGGGCATGGCGGTAGAATGCCAGACCGTGGAAGCTCCGTGCGGGGAGGCTGGGTGCGCGTCCTGACCGCCGCGGCGATGCGCGAGGTCGACCGCCGGGCGATCGAGGAGCTCGGCGTCCCCGGCGCGGTCCTGATGGAGAACGCCGCCCTCGGGGTCGTCGACGCGCTGACGGCCCGTTTCCCGCAGGTCGAGCGGGTCGGCATCGTCTGCGGACCGGGGAACAACGGGGGCGACGGCCTCGCGGTCGCCCGCCACCTCCTCTCCCGCGGCTACGAAGTGCGAGTGGCCCTGGCCGACGGCGGGCGCCCCCTCTCCGGCGACGCCGCCCTCCAGCTGCGGATCCTCGAGGCGATCGGGCTCTCCCCGGTGCGACTCGGCCCGGAGGAGGATCCGGCGGCGCCCGTGGCGTGGCTCGCCGCCTGCGAGCTCCTGGTCGACGCCCTCTTCGGGACCGGGCTCGCGCGTCCCCTCTCCGGTTGGGCCGGCCGGCTGGTCGAGGCGCTCGACCGCCTCC
>JAHDVN010000255.1:0-815 GCA_023384635.1 Thermoanaerobaculia bacterium | reverse complement strand
CGTCGCGGTCGACCTGCCGAGCGGGCTCGACGGGGATCGCCCGGAGATCCCCGGCCCCGCCCTGCGGGCCGACCTGACGGTGACCTTCGCCGCGCCGAAGGTGGCACACGTCCTGCTCCCCGCGAGCGGCCTCGCTGGCGAGGTGGTGGTCGCCGACCTGGGGATCCCGGCCTGGCTGGTCGAGGAGGCCCCCGGAGGGCTCCACCTCCTCTGCGGCGACGAGCTCGCCGCGGCGCTGCCGCCGCGCCCGCCCGTGAGCCACAAGGGGAGCTGCGGCCACCTGCTCCTGGTCGCCGGCTCTCCGGGCAAGGCGGGGGCCGCGATCCTCGCGGCCAGGGCGGCGGTGGCGGGGGGGGCGGGCCTCGTGACGGTGGCGACACCGGCGCCGCTCGCGCCGACCGTCGAGCTCGGCTCGGTCGAATCGATGACCCTGGCGCTGCCGGCCACGGCGTGCGGGTCGCTGGCCGCCACCGCGCTCGACCCCCTGCTGGCGGCCGCCGAGGCGCGGGAGGCCGTGGCCCTCGGCCCCGGCCTCGGGGAGGACCCGGAGGCGCGCGAGCTGGCCCGCCGCTTCACCCTCGCCTGCCCGCGGCCGCTGGCGCTCGACGCGGACGGGATCAACGCGTGGGCGGGGCAGGCCGAGCTCCTCCGCGCGCGGCGGGCGCCGACCGTGCTCACCCCCCATCCCGGCGAGCTCGCCCGCCTGCTCGGCCGGGAGGTCGCCGAGGTGCGTTCCGACCGGCTCGGCGCGGTGGCGCGGGCGGTGGAGGCGACCGGCGCGTTCGTGGTGCTCAAGGGTCACCGCAGCCTGGTCG